>NZ_JAMYUI010000011.1:0-216418 GCF_040322895.1 Mesorhizobium sp. M0088 | reverse complement strand
GGGCGGGCCGCCCCCCCCCCCGGGGGGGGCTTTTCAAACCCAGCGCGGGGCGGGGGGCGTGCGTAAACCCCAATCCAACGCCCCGGGGGGCCAAGGCCCGGGGGGCGCGGAAGCGTCAATCCTGCTTGCCGAGGAATGACGGCCCTTCGCCGATGATCTTCTTGTCTTCCTTGCCGATGATTTCGAGATCGCGCCCCTCATAGGGCAGAGACGACAGGATGCGCCGCATGATCGCCAGCCGCGCGCGCCGCTTGTCATTGGCCCGTACGATGATCCACGGCGCGAATTCCTTGTGGGTGCGCTCGAACATGGTGTCGCGCACCTTGGTGTAGTCGTCCCACTTGGTGATGCCTGCAACGTCGATGGGCGAAAACTTCCAGCTCTTCAGCGGGCTGTAGCGACGGTCATGGAAGCGCTCGAGCTGCGTTTCCCGGCCGATGTTCAGCCAGAATTTGAAGAAGTGGATGCCCTCGTTGGAGATCATCCGCTCGAAATGCGGCGTCTCCTCAAGAAACTGCTCGTGCTGCTGCGGGGTGCAGAAACCCATCACCGGCTCGACACCGGCGCGGTTGTACCAGGAACGGTCGAAGGTGACGAATTCGCCTGAAGTGGGGAAGTGGTCGACATAGCGCTGGTAGTACCATTGCCCAAGCTCGGTCGGGGTCGGCTTGGTCAGCGCCACGTTGCGTGCCGTGCGCGGATTGAGGTACTGGCGCACCACGAAGATAGTGCCGCCCTTGCCTGCAGCATCGCGACCCTCGAACAGCGCCATCACCCGTTTGCCGGTCGACTGCAGCCAGGCTTGCGCCTTGACCAGCTCGATCTGCAGCTTCTCGAGCATCTCGTCATACTCGTCGCTTTTCATCTTCTTGTCGTAGGGATAGCCGCCAGCGGTCAGCTTGTTGTCCTCGACCCAGTCGGGAAGCACGGGATTTTCGATGTCGAACTCCCTCTCCTTGCCGCCGATCCTGATCTTCAGCGGCCCCGCAGTTGGCGCGGCGGGACTTTCTTTGGCTTTTTTCATCAAGACGAACCCTTTCCAGCTTCCGGACTCATGCTATGGGGAGCCACTATAGCGTCGCGCGTCCGTTTGGATGCGCAAAGGACGCTGTAGCACTTTTAATTTGCGCATGATCCTTTCCGAAAATCGATCCCGATTTTCGGGGTCATGCGGCAAGCGGTCTAGTGGAAGTTTTCCGCCACCGTGCGACCGGGTGCGAAGACATGGGGGGCAGGTCCACGAGCGAATGGCTGACCTGGACACAGAGCAGAGAGGCATGACGCAAACCATGGCCGCACGGCTGTGGAATAGCCGCTGGCTGCTTGCGGCCGGCGTCGTTGCGGTTCTCGCTGTTTATGCCTTGGCCGGGATTTCAGCCTATGTCGTCCCCGCGGCGCTGCTGTTGCTGCTTGCAGCGGCAATACTGCCGACCGCCGGCGCGCGCCAATCCACCGGCAGCGGCGCTGCCATCGAGGCCATCGGCCTGCAGCGGCTCTCGGGTGAATATCTGGCCGCCGCCGTCGCCGATCCGCTGATCATCTTCGACCGGACCGCCACCATCGTCCATGCCAACGCCGCCGCCTTCGCCGCCTTCGGCGGCATCGCGCCAGGCATGTCGCTGTCGCTGAAATTCCGGGCGCCGGAGATGCAGACCCTGCTGGACGGCGTACTGTCGGGCGATATCGCCTCCGATGTCGTCGACTACATGGAGAAGCTGCCGGTCGAACGGGCCTACCGGGTGAGTGTGTCCTCGGTCGGTCACGCCACCGATCTCTATGTGCTGGTCTTCAAGGACCAGAGCGAAGCACGCCGGATCGACCGCATGCGCGCCGATTTCATTGCCAATGCCAGCCATGAACTGCGCACGCCGCTCGCCTCAATCGCCGGCTTTATCGAAACGCTGCGCGGGCCAGCCCGCAACGACGCGGCGGCGCGCGACCAGTTTCTGCAGATCATGCAGAGCCAGACCGGTCGCATGGCGCGTCTGATCGACGATTTGTTGTCGCTGTCGCGGCTCGAGATGAAACCCTATCTGAAGCCGGGAACCGAGGTGGATCTGCGGCAGACAGTCGACAGCGTCATCGACTCGCTCGGACCGCTGGCCAGCGAAAACGCCGTCGCCATCGAGCGGCACTACGCCGATGGGCCGCTTCATGTGCCTGGCGATCGCGATGAGCTTTTCCAGGTTTTCGAGAACCTTCTGGAAAACGCCTGCAAATACGGGCAGTCGGGTGGGCGGGTGGTTGTATCCATAGCCCATAGCGATGCCGGATCAGAGCCAGGCATCGACGTGACGATCAGGGACTTTGGCCCTGGCATTCCCGAGGAGCACATTCCGCGCATTACCGAGCGCTTCTACCGCGTCGACGTCGAGACCAGCCGGACCCAGAAGGGTACCGGCCTCGGCCTGTCGATCGTCAAGCATATACTGACGCGCCACAACGCCCGGCTTTCGATCAAGTCCGAAGTCGGCAACGGCGCGGCATTCTCGGTTCATTTGCCGACTCACTGATATCGCCCTAATTCAAAGGGACTGTTTCTTTTTTCTGTCATCCGGCTAGCGTATCAGCGGGGATTCGAGGAAACGACTCAAAATCAAAACACCCCGTGGGAAGGCATTTTGCCATGCAGTCCGTGCACATCGTCAGCGCTTATGACGAGGAGTTGAAATATCTGTCGAAGCGCATCGCCGCGATGGGAGGCCATGCCGAGCGCATGGTCGAGCAGGCGGTTACCGCTCTCGTCAATGCCGACCCAGGCCTTGCCCAGAAGGTCATCCGCGACGATACCGTACTGGACGAGGGCCAGCGCGAAATCGACGACAAGGCCATCATCATCATTGCCAAGCGTCAGCCGATGGCGGCGGATTTGCGCGAGATCGTCGGGACCATTCGCATCTCCGCCGACCTCGAGCGGGTTGGCGATCTCGCCAAGAACGTTGCCAAGCGGGTGGTCGCCGTCACCGATGGACGCCAGCCGACCAGCCTGTTCCGCGGCCTCGAGGCTCTGTCCACCCTGGCGTTGACCCAGTTGAAGGAAGTGCTCGACGTCTACGCGTCTCGCGCGGTGGAGAAAATCGGCTTCGTGCGCGATCGTGACGACCAGATCGACGCCATGTACACATCGCTGTTTCGCGAATTGCTGACCTACATGATGGAAGATCCGCGCAACATCACGCCCTGCACGCATCTGCTGTTTTGTGCCAAGAACATCGAGCGTATCGGTGATCACGCCACCAACATCGCCGAGACCATCTATTACATCGTCACCGGCGATCAGTTGCCGGCTGAGCGGCCCAAGGGTGACAAGACCGACAAAATCAGTCTTTCCGAGACGCAGCCGGTGAAGTGAACGCGCCTCTCGAACCGTCACCCGATTTACGCTAAGCTTTCCGGGCTTTGCCTCTATCCTCGCCCGTGGATTTGCTCCGGGAGGTCGTGATGGAAAATGCTCGGAACCTGACCCCGGCGCCTGGGCCGATATCCGGCATTATCGCTTGCGGCGTCTACACGGCGGGGCGCCGCATCGCCGACATTCCCATCGAGGAAGCCGGCGAATGGGCAAAGAAATCCGGTCATGTCGTCTGGATCGGCCTTTTGGAGCCCGACCGTAACCTGTTGCTGCGCGTCCAGGCGCAGTTTCACCTGCATGAGTTGGCGATCGAGGATGCCGAGCACCCGCACCAGCGGCCGAAGATCGAGCAATATGGCGACGCCTTGTTCATCGTCGCCCGCACGGCGCAGTTGATCGACGGTCGGGTCACTTTCGGCGAGACCCATTTGTTCGTCGGCTCAGGCTACATCGTCAGCGTCAGGCACGGTCCCTCGACGTCCTATGCCGCCGTTCGTCAGCACTGGGAAAGCTGCCCGCATTCGCTGGCCAAGGGCGAGGATTTCGTCCTTTACGCCATTCTCGATTTCATCGTCGACAATTACATGCCGGTGCTCGAGCAGATCGAGGACGAAGTCGAAGCGATCGAGGACAAGGTTCTGCTGAAGCCGATGACCGCTCCCGACATCGAACGGCTCTATATGCTGCGCCGCGATCTCCTGCGCCTGCGCAATGCCGCGCTTCCGCTGGTCGAAGTCTGCCGACGGCTGACCAGCGCCGAGCTGCCGCAGATACATACCGCCATGCACCCGCTGTTCCGCGACGTGACCGACCACATCCGCACCGTCCAGGAGAAGATCGACAGCCTGCGCGAAGTGCTGGCGTTCGCTTTCGAGGCCAGCCTCCTGGTCGGCCAGAGTCAGGAAACGGCGAACACCAAGAAACTCGCCTCATGGGCCGCCATCCTGGCGGTGCCGACGGCGCTCGCCGGCATCTACGGCATGAACTTCGACAGTATGCCGGAACTGAAGATGGAATACGGCTATCCGGTGGTGCTGGGCGCTATCGCGCTCATCTGCACGTTTCTCTACTGGCGGTTCAGGAAGAACGGTTGGCTGTGAGAAGAGAGCGAATAGGGAGTAGCGAATAGCGAACACAAAAACGGCTTGCTTCCTGTGACGGAAGGCAAGCCGTTTCTATTCGCTATTCGCTATTCGCTATTCGCTATTCGCTATTCGCTATTCGCTATTCGCTATTCGCTATTCGCTATTCGCTCAGCGACTCCGCCGCCGCTCCGATGCCGGCTGGAACGCCACGCGGGCGTGATATTTGCAGTAGGGTCCGGTTTCGGCGGCTTCGTTGCCGCAGAAATGGAAGTCCTCTGAAAGCGGGTCACCGTTCGGCCATTTGCAGGTTCGCTCGGTCAGCTCGACCAGCTGCAGATGCCGCGAGATCGGCAGCACGACATTCTCAACCGGGCGGATGTAATGGCGTGCCACGGGTTCGGCGTCGAACTGCGTCTGCAAGGCGGTCGCGCCGATCGATGTCGTGACATGGCGTGCCGTGGTTGCAGCGCGTGATACCGATTTCTGGACGGTCGATCCTTGCGCTGCCTTCTTCTGGCGTGCCGGTGTGGCGGTCGAGCGTCCGCGGCCCGACAGTTTCAGCCGATGCACCTTCCCGATGACCGCGTTGCGGCTGACCCCTCCAAGCTGCGCAGCAATCTGGCTTGCGCTCAGACCCTCCGACCACAGTTTTCTCAAGAGTTCTACCCGCTCGTCAGTCCAGTTCATGAGACCGCGCTCCTCTAAGCGTGCGGCAATCGGAATCCTTCTCCCGACCCGGCAACATTTGCCGGGGCAGACACCACATATATCTGGTGATTAGGTCCGCCGCACGAAATCTAGTTATTTCTCAACTACAACTACTCTATGCGCTGACTCGGTGACAAGAGTCCCAAGTGCAACACGAATCGGTTTTTTCGGTTTTCCCCAACTTGCCCGGTCGCTGATGAGCCGGCGTCCCGTCGGAGGGCTTGCCGCGCGCCACTACGCGACGTTTTCGTTGACTTCATGGCCGAAAAACGGGATAAGCCGCACAGGCCGCCGCTTTGGCGGCTTTTTTGATTTTCCGGTACCGGAGACGCATATAATGAGCGGTTCGGCGCTTTACGAGACCTTTGCTCGCGCACCCCTGGCCTTCGACCACGGGGAAGGCACCTGGCTGGTTACCGACAAGGGCGAGCGATATCTCGATTTCGCCGGCGGCATCGCCGTCAATTCGCTGGGCCACAGCCATCCGCATCTGGTCGCCGCACTCACCGAGCAGGCCGCCAAGCTCTGGCATGTTTCCAACCTCTATGAGATTCCGGGGCAGAGCCGTCTTGGCGAGCGGCTGGCCGACGCCACCTTCGCCGACAAGGTGTTCTTCACCAATTCCGGCGCCGAGGCGCTGGAATGCGCGATCAAGACGGCGCGGCGCTACCATTTCGTCAAAGGAAATCCCGAGCGCTTCCGCGTCATCACCTTTGAGGGCGCCTTCCATGGCCGCACGCTGGCGACCATCGCGGCTGGCGGCCAGTACAAATATCTCGAAGGCTTCGGCCCCAAGGTCGAAGGTTTCGATCAGGTTGGCTTCGACGATATCGACGCCGCCGAAAAGGCGATCACGCCGGAGACGGCCGCGATCCTGATCGAGCCGGTGCAGGGCGAGGGCGGTATCCGCCCGGTGCCGACGCAGTCGCTGAAGCGGCTCAGGCAATTGTGCGAACAGCACGGCCTGCTGTTGATCTACGACGAGGTCCAGTGCGGCATCGGCCGTACCGGCAAGCTGTTCGCGCATGAATGGTCAGGTGTTACGCCAGACATCATGGCGATCGCCAAGGGTATTGGCGGCGGCTTCCCGATGGGCGCCTGCCTTGCCACGGATGAAGCAGCTGTCGGCATGACCGCTGGCGTGCACGGCACCACTTTCGGCGGCAACCCGCTTGCCATGGCGGTCGGCAACGCCGTGCTCGATGTCGTGCTGGAAGACGGTTTCCTCGAAGATGTCCAACGCAAGGCGCTGCTGATGAAGCAGGGGCTGGCGTCGGTCGCCGACGAATTTCCCGAAACCATCGAGGACATCAGGGGTGCCGGGCTGATGCTCGGCCTCAAATGCGCCATGCCCAACACCAAGGTGAACATGGCCTTGCGCGACCAGCACCTGCTGGCGGTTCCGGCCGGCGACAACGTCATTCGCCTGTTGCCGCCGCTCACCGTCACCGACGCCGAGATCCATGAGGCGCTCAACCGCATCCGCGCCGGCGCCAAGGGCCTGGCGGAGGCGATCGCTTCCGCCGCGGCGAAGTAATCCCGGAACCATTGCAGATGTCAGTTCGCCATTTCACCGATCTTTCCACCGTTTCCGAAGGCGATCTGCGCTTGATGCTGGACGATGCGGTGGTGCGAAAGGCGCGCCTCAAGGCCGGCGAGCGCACCAAACCGCTCGAAGGCAAGGTGCTGGCGATGATCTTCGACAAGCCGTCGACGCGCACGCGCGTCTCCTTCGACGTCGGCATGCGGCAGCTCGGCGGCGAGACCATCATGCTGACCGGCACCGAGATGCAGCTCGGCCGCTCCGAGACAATTGCCGACACGGCCAAGGTGCTGTCGCGCTATGTCGATGCGATCATGATCCGCACCACCTCGCATGAGCGCCTGCTGGAATTGACCGAGAACGCCACCGTGCCGGTGATCAACGGATTGACCGACGACACCCATCCCTGCCAGCTGATGGCCGATATCATGACCTTCGAGGAACATCGCGGTCCGGTCGCCGGCAAGACCATCGCCTGGACCGGCGACGGCAACAATGTGCTGCATTCCTTGCTTGAGGCCTCGGCCCGGTTCCGCTTCAACGTCAACGTCGCCGTGCCCGAGGGCAGCGAACCGGCGCAGAAGCATATCGACTGGTCGCGGGCACATGGCGGCAAGCTGCACTTCACCCGCTCGCCCGAGGAAGCCGTCGATCAGGCTGACTGCATCGTCACGGATTGTTGGGTCTCGATGGGTCAGGAGCACCGCGCCCGCGGCCACAACGTGTTCTCGCCCTATCAGGTCAACGCCAAGCTGATGGCCAAGGCCAAGCCGGACGCGCTGTTCATGCATTGCCTGCCGGCGCATCGTGGCGAGGAAGTGACGGACGAGGTCATCGACGGGCCGCATTCGGTGGTCTTCGACGAGGCCGAGAACCGGCTCCATGCCCAGAAGGCCGTGCTTGCCTGGTGTCTCGGCGCTTGAAGTGTCTCGGCACTTGATCCCAGGGAGCTTGATCTGCGGGGGTGTGATGCCTATTTGCGCCGCATCACGCAAATCAAGCGCGTTTCGACGCATGCGCCCCGGAGGGCGGCATGGCCGCGCCCTGGAGCTTTGTCATGTTGGAAACCTATCAAGTGACTGAACATCACCCCAAACTCGGCGAATTTGGCTATGCCGGCGACGATCATGTCGTGCCGTTCGAGGTCGGCCCGCTCGATGTGCGGGGCCGCACCGTCCAACTCGGGCCGATGCTCGACGCCATCCTCGGCCGCCACGATTATCCCGAGCCGGTCGCCCGCCTGCTGGCGGAGGCCTGTGTGCTGACCGTGCTGCTCGGCACCTCGCTGAAGTTCGAGGGCAAGTTCATCCTGCAGACCCGCACCGACGGGCCTGTCGACATGCTGGTCGCGGATTTTTCCACGCCCTCGGCGCTGCGCGCCTATGCGCGTTTTGACGCCGACCGGCTGGAAGCCCTTGTCGCGGCCGGCGAAACTTCCCAGCAGACGCTGCTTGGCAGCGGCGTGCTGGCGCTGACCATCGACCAGGGCGCTCACACGCAGCGCTACCAGGGCATCGTCCAACTCGACGGCGAGACGCTGGAAGATGCGGCACGCACCTATTTTCGCCAGTCGGAACAGATCCCGACCGATCTCAGGCTGTCGGTGGCCAAGCTTTTGACGCCCGGTCCTGGCGGTGCCCGCGAGCAGTGGCGCGCCGGTGGTATCCTGGCGCAGTTCCTGCCGCAGTCGCCGGAGCGCATGCGCGTCCCGGACCTGCCGGGTGGCGATGGCGATCCGCGCGAGGAGATCCACGACCCGGTCGACAATTCCTGGCAGGAGTTGCTGGCGCTGCTCGGCACGATCGAGCCGACCGAACTGATCGACCCGACGATCGGCGCCGAGCGGCTGCTCTACAGGCTGTTCCACGAGCATGGCGTGCGCGTCTTCGGCGGCGTCCCGGTCGCCGACCAGTGCTCGTGCTCCAGGGACAAGATCCGCGGCATCCTCGAGGGTTTTTCCGCGCAGGAGATCAAGGACAGTACAGAGGACGGCGGCATCCACGTCGCCTGCGAATTCTGCTCGAAGCAATATGACTTCGACCCGGCGGAATTCGCGGCTCAGTAGAGAGAAAACCACGCCTCACCGGCCGCGGAGCGGCCGGTGAGGCGAAATCAATTCACCGTCCGCCGCGTCCCCGGCAGGTCCAGCGAAAACGCCGGAATGGCGATGTCGAACGTCTCGCCCCGCTGGTTGCGCATCGTGTAGTGCCCGAGCATGATGCCGGATGGTGTCGAGAGCGGGCAACCGGACGTGTATTGGTAGCTGTCGCCGGGATTGAGTTCGGGCTGGTCGCCGACGACGCCGGGGCCGCGCACTTCCTCGACCCGGCCAGTGCCGTCGGTGATATGCCAATAGCGCGACAGAAGCTGCACGAAGTCGTCCGACTGATTGTCGATCGTTATCTGATAGCCCCAGACATAGCGGTTCTCCGAGGGATCCGAACGGTCCTCCAGATAGAATGGCCTGACCTGCACTTCGATGTTGCGCGTGACGGCGCTATACATAAGCGGCTCCAAAAAACGGTTCCAGCGGAACTTCGGCGCTCTGTGCGGTTAGGTCAACCGACCGAAGCCTCCTCTGGCCGACCTCGCGGGCAGGTGCCGACAAAGAATGTCATTTAAGTGACATATGACAATGATGGTGTGCGCGGACTGGTGATGCGCGACTCGGGCGCTCTGCTGAACTGTTGAAACCGGCCATCTTGCGGACCGGTTTTCCTGGAGTGACCGGATTTCGATGGAACTCACTCTCATAGCCGCCACGCTTTCAACTGTCCTCATCCTCTCGAATCTCGCCAGCATCGTGCTCGCCGCTTCGCGTCTGAAACGGCGCCACACCATTGGGCCGCCGGCCGCCAAGCCGCGGCCGGTGTCGATCGTCGTGCCGTCGCGCGGCGTCGAGCCGTTCACGCAGGAGACGCTGGAACGCGCCTTCTCGCTCGATTGGCCGCGCTACGAGTTGATTTTCTGCGTTACCCATGCCGACGATCCGGTGGTCAAATTGATAAACAGGACGATCGTCCGGTTTCCGAAAGTGCCAGCCCGGCTGCTTATCGGCGACGACCGCATCAGCGCCAATCCGAAACTCAACAATTGCGTCAAGGGCTGGGAAGCGGCGCGGCACGACTGGGTCGTCCTGGCCGATTCCAACGTGCTGATGCCGAGAGACTACGTCCAGCACCTGATGGCTGCCTGGCGGTCCGGCACCGGCCTTGTCTGCTCGACGCCGATCGGCTCCCGGCCTGCCGGCTTCTGGGCCGAGGTCGAATGCGCTTTCCTCAACACGCTGCAGGCGCGCTGGCAATATGCCGGCGAGGCGCTCGGCCTTGGCTTTGCCCAGGGCAAGAGCATGCTCTGGAACAAGCCGATGCTCGACGCCAATGGCGGCATCCGCGCGCTGGCCGCCGAGATAGCCGAGGACGCCGCCGCGACCAAGCTGGTGAACAGCCTCGGCTTGCGCGTCAATCTCGTCGCCGCCCCCTTCGAGCAGCCGCTTGGCCGGCGCTCGTTTGACGAGATCTGGTCGCGTCAGGCCCGTTGGGCGCGCCTGCGCCGCGTCACTTTCCCGCTGTTCTTCGCACCCGAAATCCTGACCGGCGCCTTGGTGCCGCTGGTGCTTGCGCTGATTGCCGCAGCCAGTGCCGGTTTCAGCCTCTGGGCAACCGCCATTGCCGTACTGGCGGCCTTCTACCTTCCGGAGTGCGCCCTGGCCTGGTCCAAGGGCTGGTACCTGTCGCCACGCATGGTCGCCGCGATCATGGCGCGCGACCTGATCCTGCCGGCGATGTGGGGACGCGGCTGGCTCGGCGGCGCCGTCGACTGGCGCGGCAATGCGATGACCATCGGCACCAAGACGGCCGAGCTGGAAGAGACGCCGTCCGGCGCCTGAAGGCGTCAGCTAGGTTTGACCGCTGGAATAATTATCGTATATACGGAAATGTTGCGTTAGGCTCTATTTTTGTGTATACATAATTTATGGGAACGCACCGGCGGCGATGCAGTTCGAGTGGGATGAAAACAAGGCCAGGACGAACAGGGCCAAGCATGGCGTGGATTTTGCGATCGCACCATCCTTCGACTTCGCCAACGCCGCTATCAGGCTCGACGACAGCGAGGACTTTGGCGAGGACCGCCTCGTTGCCATCGGTCTGATCGGAACTGGCGTCCATGTGATGGTTTATGTCGAGCGACGATACGCCATCCGCGTTATTTCGCTGCGCAAGGCCACAAGGCAGGAAATTACGGACTATGTCGAAAACCTCTAAGACGATCGTACGCCGTGAGGCTGCTGCGCCCCAGCTGTCACGTGCTGACGCTTTGGCGTTGGCCAAAAAGGCGCTTGCCGCGATGACCGACGAAGAAGATGCCAAGATCACCGCTGCGGCCGAAGCCGATCCGGATGCGCAGCCAACCGATGCCGTTTCGCGCCGCAAGGTTGGCCGGCCGCCGCTTGCCCGGCCCAAACGTGCCGTACAGCTACGCCTCGACGCCGACGTTCTCGACCGCTTCAAGGCCGCTGGCGATGGCTGGCAGACCCGCATGAACGAAGTGCTGCGCAAGGCGGTCGGCCTGTAATCCTGTGACGACGCTCGCGCGCGCTACCTGGCCTTCAGCGCCTGCGCGATGTCCTCGAGCAGATCGTCGGTGTCCTCCAGCCCAACCGAAAGTCTGAGCGTGCCCGGCCCGATGCCGAGCTCGGCGCGCGCCTCATCGCTCAAATTCTTGTGCGTCGTCGTCGCCGGGTGGGTGATCAGGCTCTTGGCGTCGCCGAGATTGTTGGAGATCAAGACGATGTCGAGCGCGTTCTGCAAGGCGAAGGCCGCCTGCTTGCCGCCCTTGACGTCGAGGCAGATCAGCGTCGAGCCGCCCGCCATCTGCTTCTTGACGATATCGGCCTGCGGATGGTCGGCGCGCCCGGGATAGATGACGCGGGCGATCTCCGGCCGGTCGGCCAGGAAATCCGCGATCCGGCCGGCACTTTCCGTCTGCTGGCGCACACGCAGCGGCAGCGTCTCCAGGCCCTTCAGCAACGTCCAGGCGTTGAACGGCGAAAGGCTTGGGCCGGTATGGCGGAAATAGTCGTGCAGGTTCTCGTCGATCCACTTCTTGTCCGACAGGATCACGCCGCCGAGACAGCGCCCCTGGCCGTCTATGTGCTTGGTCGCCGAATAGACGACGATATGGGCGCCGAGCTGCAAGGGCTTCTGCTGCAGGGGCGTGGCGAAGACATTGTCGACGATCAGCCTTGCGCCGATCGAATTGGCAAGCGAAGCGACAGCGGCGATATCGACCACTTCCAGCGTCGGATTGGTCGGGCTTTCCAGGAAGAACAGCTTGGTGTTCGGCTTGACCGCCTTTTCCCAGTTGGCGATGTCGGTGCCGTCGACCAGCGTCGCCTCGATGCCGTATCTCGGCGCCAGCGTCTCGACCACCCAGCGGCAGGAGCCGAACAGCGCACGTGCCGCCACGATATGGTCGCCGGCCTTGGCGCTGCACAGAAGGGCGGCCGTCACCGCCGCCATGCCCGACGCGGTGGCGCGCGCGTCTTCGGCGCCTTCCAGGGCGCACATGCGTTTTTCGAACATGTCGACGGTCGGATTGGCGTAGCGCGAATAGATGAAGCCCGGTTCCTCACCCTTGAAACGGGCTTCGGCGGCCTGCGCCGTTTCGTAGACATAGCCCTGGGTGAGGTAGATCGCTTCCGACGTTTCGCCGAAACCGGAACGCAGCGTTCCGCTGTGCACGAGTGCCGTCTGAGGCTTCCAGTTGTGCTTCTTGGTGCTCATCGCTTTTCTTCCAGACACAAAAAAACCGGCCGCGAAAGTCGCAACCGGTCCATACGGCCTTGCGGCCCGACGGTCCTTTAGCGACTTGTTTAACGTGGCTGCAAGCCGACCGGCCAAATCACCACGGGATAACGACCCTTTAGACCCGCGCCACGCTTGCGTCAATTGCCGGCTTCATTAAGAGGTTTGTACCAAGCAGGTTCCGCAAAAGTGTTCCACGGTTTTGCGACCAGAACCTGCGACAAGAAAAACGTCTGACCTAGGAGTGGAGCCTTGCGGCAGACAGGCATTCTTCCCGATCAGGACATATCGGCGCTGTTCCAGTCCGGCGCGCTGAAGTCGGCGCGTGCGCTCGACGCCGACCAGATCCAGCCGGCCAGCCTCGATCTCAGGCTCGGCGACAAGGCCTGGCGGGTGCGGGCCTCCTTCCTGCCCGGCCCCGACCACAAGGTCTCGGAAAAGCTCGACCGGCTGCAGCTGCACGAGATCAATCTTGCCGAGGGCGCGGTGCTCGAGACCGGCTGCGTCTACATCGTGCCCTTGCTTGAAAGCCTGGCGCTGCCGGCGGACATTTCGGCCTCGGCCAATCCGAAGAGCTCGACCGGGCGGCTCGACATCTTCACCCGCGTCATGACCGATCGCGGCCACGAGTTCGACAAGATCGCTGCCGGCTATCATGGCCCGCTCTATCTGGAAGTCAGCCCGCGTACCTTCCCGATCGTCGTGCGCACCGGCTCGCGCCTGTCGCAGATCCGCTTCCGCACCGGCAATGCGCTGCTCTCGGAAGCCGAGCTGCACGCCCTGCATCGCGCCGAGATGCTGGTCGCTACCGAGCCGCCGAACATTTCCGGCGGCGGCATCGCGCTGTCGATTGACCTCAACGGCGACCAAAACGGCCTGGTCGGCTACCGCGGCAAGCATCACACCGGCCTCGTCGATGTCGACAAGCGCGCCGCGCAGGAAGTCGTCGACTTCTGGGAGCCGATCCACAAGAGCGGCGCCGGCGAACTGGTGCTCGATCCCGACGAGTTCTACATCCTCGTCAGCCAGGAGGCGGTGCACGTGCCGCCGCTCTACGCCGCCGAGATGACGCCCTTCGATCCGCTGGTCGGAGAGTTCCGCGTCCACTATGCCGGCTTCTTCGATCCGGGCTTTGGCCATTCCGCGTCCGGCGGCACCGGCAGCCGGGCGGTGCTGGAAGTGCGCAGCCACGAAGTGCCGTTCATTCTCGACCATGGCCAGATCGTCGGCCGGCTGGTCTACGAACACATGCTGAAGCGGCCGCAGGCCCTCTACGGCACCGATCTCGGCTCCAACTACCAGGCGCAGGGCCTGAAGCTGTCCAAGCATTTCCGCGCCGCGCGCTGAGCGCCGCCGTCAGGCAAAATACTTGCCTGCGCTGGCTCGCCATGCTTGGCTGCCTTGCTGGTCGTCAAGATGCCGGCGTTCAAGGGGAACCAAGAAAATGCAGATTTCGAAATGGATCATATCGGCAGCAGGCGCTGCCATGCTGGTGGTGGCGGCCGGCTCGCTTTCGCAGGCGCAGGAGAAAATCAAGATCGGCACGGAGGGCGCCTATCCGCCGTTCAACACCATTACGGCTGACGGCAAGGTCGAAGGCTTCGACATCGACATCGCCAATGCACTATGCGCGCAGATGAAGGTCGAGTGCGAGATCGTCACCCAGGACTGGGACGGCATCATTCCCGCTTTGCAGGCGAAGAAATTCGACGCCATCATCGCCTCGATGAGCATCACCGAGGAGCGCAAGAAGCAGGTCGCCTTCACCAACAAATATTATACGACACCGCTCGCTTTGGTGGCGCCGAAGGACAGCGATCTCACCTCGACCGAACCACCGGCACTGGCCGGCAAGACGGTCGGCGCCCAGGCTTCGACCACGCAGGCCGACTACGCCCAGAATGAGTATGGCAAGGCAGGCGCGGAGGCAAAGCTCTATCCGACCCAGGAAGAGGCGATCACCGACCTGACCAACGGTCGTCTCGACGCTGTGATCTCGGACAAGTTCGTCCTGATGGACTGGCTGAAGAAGGCAAGCGACGGCTGCTGCAAGCTGGTCGGCGACGTCAAGGGCACCGAAACGCAGGCCGGCATTGCCGTGCGCCTGGAAGACACGGCCCTGCGCGACAAGCTCAACGCGGCCATCGATGCGATCGTTGCCGACGGCACCTACAAGAAGATCCAGGCCAAGTATTTCGACTTCGATATTTATTGAGGCTGGGCGCTGCAATCTCCCCCCTTGAGGGGGAGATGGCCGGCAGGCCAGAGGGGGTCGCAGTGCGTAGAGCGCCAACGTCGTTTGGTGCCGCAGAAGACGTCGGCACTCCACGCGCGACGACCCCCTCTGTCGCCTTCGGCGACATCTCCCCCTCAAGGGGGGAGATTACCCTTTCTACAGCGCCTTCACAGCCACCTTCACCGGCTTTTCGATCTCCAGCGGATTGCGCAGCGGCAGGCCGAAGTCCCCGGCCTCGATCTCGAACACATCGCCGGCCTCGGTCCTGATGCCGTCGGCGAAAGAGAGCGTGGCCGTGCCGAACATATGCACATGCACGTCGCCCGGCTGGCGGAAGGCCGCGTATTTGAAATGGTGATGTTCGAGATTGGCGATGGTGTGCGACATGTTCGCTTCGCCGGACAGGAACGGCTTTTCCCACAGCACCTCGCTGTCGCGCACGATGCGCGAGGTGCCGCGGATATCGGGCGGCAGGTCGCCGATCAGGATTTCCGGACCGAACGAGGCGTTGCGCAGCTTGGAATGGGCGAGGAACAGATAGTTCACGCGCTCGGTGACGTGGTCGGAAAACTCGTTCGACAGCGTGAAGCCGACGCGGAAAGGTGCGCCGTCGTCGCCGATGACATAGATGCCGGCCACCTCGGGCTCTTCGCCGGCGTCCTTGGCAAAGGCCGGTGACAGAAGTGCGGCACCTGGCGCCACCGCCATCGTGCCGTTGCCTTTGTAGAACCATTCCGGCTGCACGCCGATCTGGCCATTCGCCGGCTTGCCGCCCTCCAGCCCCATGCGAAACATCTTCATGGAATCGGTGAGCTGCTCCTCGCCGTCGGCGCTCAGCTTCTTGTGCATGGAATCGCGCGTCGCGGCGGAGCCGAGATGCGTCAGCCCGGTGCCGGTCAGGTGCAGATGCGCCGGATCAGGGTGATTGATCGGCGACAGCAGCCGCCCCTTCTTGTAAGCGGCCTCGAGATCGACCGTCTCGCCAAGCCCCTTGCGTTCGATCAGCGCGACGAGGCCGACGCCGGTGCGGGCGGCCTCCATCGCCAGCGAATAGACGCTGCGGGCGCCATTGATGATCCGGGTCTTGCCGCCATTGCGGGCGACGACGCGGATGGTCTCGGCGTCGTCGAGGATCTGGGAGATCAGCATGATGAATCCTCTCTCATTTGCCTTGGCAGGACTGCCAAAACGGCAGACCTTACTCAGCGCGGCCGGGACCTCGTCCATGCCACGGTTTAAATTCTCAGTTCGGATTGCGCTCGCGGGCCTGGTCCCTCAGGGACTTCTGTTACCGGCGGGTTGCCGGCAGCGCCGCGATCGTATGCCTCCTGCTTGCCTCGCCTAGAGCAGTTCACCGTTTCACGGAAACGGCGAACCGCTCTAACTCATTGTCTTGGCGCAATTCCAGGCGGAAAACCGTTTCACATTTTCCTGGAATTGCTCTTAAGCCCGTTCAAGCCTTGTTCTTGTTGTAGACGTCGAAGATCACGGCACCGAGCAGCACCAGGCCTTTGACCACCTGCTGCCAGTCGACATTGACGCCCATGATCGACATGCCGTTGTTCATCACGCCCATGATGAAGCCGCCGACCACCGCGCCGATGACCTGACCGACGCCGCCCATCGCCGAGGCGCCGCCGATGAAGACGGCGGCGATGACGTCGAGCTCGCTGCCGAGGCCCGCGGCCGGCACCGCCTGTCCCAGTCGCGCCGCGATGATCAGGCCGCCGAGCGCCGACAGCACGCCCATATTGATGAACACCATCAGCGTCAGCCGCTCGGTGTTGATGCCTGACAGCTGCGCGGCCTTGGAATTGCCGCCCATGGCATAGATACGGCGGCCGATGGTCATGCGCTTGGTGACGAAGACGAACAGCGAGATCAGCACGCCCATGACGAGCAGCACCACCGGTAGGCCCCTGTAGCTGGCGAACTGGTAGACCAGGAACAGCGCCAGCGCGCTGCCGACCAGCGTCTTGACGACGAACAGGGCAAAGGGCTCGGCCTCATAGCCATGGCGTTCGCGCTTGCGGCGCGTCCTCACCCCGAAATAGGCGTAGGCCAGCACAGCGATCAGGCCCAGCACGATCGTCGTCATGTGCAGCGTCAGGCCGCTGCCCATGATGGTCTTGCCGGCCGCGTTCACCGTCGGCGGGATCAGCGTCAGCGGGCCGATGACATCCGGGATGAAGCCGGAGCTGAGCGCCTTGAAGCCATCGGGTAGCGGCCCCACCGAGGATCCGCCGCCCAGCAGGGCCTGGCAGATGCCGCGGAAGATCAGCATGCCGGCCAGCGTGACGATGAAGCTCGGTATTCGGTGATAGGCGATCCAATAGCCTTGCGCCGCACCGATCGCGCCGCCCACGATCAGGCAGATGATCGACACCACCAGCGGATTGCTGAACGGACCGAGCGGCCAGATGACCATCATCATCGCCGCCAGCGCGCCGATGAAGCCAGCGACCGAGCCAACGCTTAGATCGATATGGCCGGAGACGATCACCAGCAGCATGCCCAGCGCCATCACGATGATGAACGAGTTCTGCTGCACCAGGTTGCTAAGATTCACCGGCTTGAACAGCGTTCCGTTCGTGGTGAACTGGAAGAGCACCATGATGGCGATCAGCGCCAGGATCAGGCCGTATTCGCGCAGGTTCGTCGTCAGCGCCGAGACGGCGATGCGTGGGCGCTGCTCTTCGGCGACGTTGCCCTGCGGGGCGGGGGCGCTTTCGGTGCTCATGCTGCTTTTCCTTCTCCACGAACGATGGCGCGCATTATTTTTTCCTGGCTTGCTTCCGCGGCGGGCATTTCGCCCACGATGCGCCCTTCGTTCATGACGTAGATGCGGTCGGTGATGCCAAGCAATTCCGGCATTTCCGACGAGATGACGACGATCGCCTTACCCTCAGCCGCGAGACGGGCGATGATCGTATAGATTTCGTACTTGGCGCCGACATCGATGCCGCGCGTCGGCTCGTCGAGGATCAGCACGTCCGGGTCGGCGAACAGCCATTTCGACAACACCACTTTCTGCTGGTTGCCGCCGGAGAGATTGCCGGTCATCTGATAGACGCTGGAAGCGCGGATATTGGTCTTCTTGCGATAGTCGTTGGCAACGGCGAGCTCGCGCATGTCGTCGATCACGCTGTGGCGCGAGACGCCGCCAAGATTGGCCAGCGTGATGTTGTGCTTGATATGGTCGATGAGGTTGAGACCGTAGGTCTTGCGGTCCTCTGTGACGTAGGCGATACCGTGTTGGACCGCCTTGCTCACCGAGGAAACGTCGACCGGCTTGCCCTTGAGCAGCACCTCGCCGGAGATGCGGCGGCCGTAGGAGCGGCCGAACAGGCTCATGGCGAATTCGGTGCGGCCAGCGCCCATCAGCCCGGCAATGCCCACCACTTCGCCCTTGCGCACGTTGATGTCGATGCCCTTGATCACCTGCCGCTCGGCATGGATCGGGTGATAGACCGACCAGTTCTTCACTTCGAACACGACCTCGCCGATGTCAGGCTCGCGCGGCGGATAGCGGTCGTCGAGTGAGCGGCCGACCATCGAAGTGATGATGCGGTCTTCAGAGATGTCCTTCTTGGCCAGCGTCTCGATGGTGCGCCCGTCACGGATCACCGTCACCTTGTCTGCGACCCGGTTCACCTCGTTGAGCTTGTGCGAGATCAGGATCGAGGTCATGCCCTGCCGCTTGAATTCGAGCAGAAGGTCGAGCAGCGCCTGGCTGTCCTTTTCGCTGAGCGACGCCGTCGGCTCGTCCAGGATCAGGAGCTTGACTTCCTTGCTCAACGCCTTGGCGATCTCGACCAGCTGCTGCTTGCCGACGCCGATATTGGTGATCAGCGTCTTGGGGTCCTCGTTGAGGCCCACCTTCTTCAACAGGGCGCTGGTGCGCGCCTCGTTGGAATTCCAGTCGATGATGCCGTATCTGGCGTGCTCGTTGCCGAGGAAGATGTTTTCGGCGATCGACAGCATCGGCACCAGCGCAAGTTCCTGGTGGATGATGACGATGCCCTTGCGCTCGCTGTCATGGATGCCTTTGAACTGGCATTCCCCGCCGTTAAAGATGATCTGGCCGTCATAGGTTCCTGAGGGATAGACGCCCGACAGCACCTTCATCAGCGTCGACTTGCCGGCGCCGTTCTCGCCGACCACGGCATGAATCTCGCCTTCCTCGACGCTGAGGTTGACGTTCGACAGCGCCTTCACGCCGGGGAACGTCTTGGTGATGTCGCGCATCTCCAAAATCGTCGGGGCCATGGGACAACCGCTCCTTGAGAGGTCGGCAAACATTGCCGGCGAGGTCGGCGACAATACCGGGCTCGCTGGTGAACGAAAAGGGGCCCTGCGTTGCGCAGGACCCCTGACTTTGTAACCGGGTTACTTCAGTTCGTCGGCCTTGATGTAGCCGGAGTCGACGACCAGCGCCTGGTAGTTCGACTTGTCGACCTCATGCGGCGTCAACAGGATCGAGGGGACGACCTTGACGTCGTTGTTGTAGGTCTTTTCATCGAGGCCGTCCGGCTTGCCGCCCGAGAGCACCTTGTCGACGAGCTCGACGGTGGCCTTGGCCAGTTCGCGGGTGTCCTTGAACACGGTCGAGTACTGCTCGCCCGTGATGATCAGCTTGACCGAGGCGGTCTCGGCATCCTGGCCAGTCACGATCGGCCAGGGCTGTGCGTCCGTGCCGTAACCGACGGCGCGCAGCGAGGCTGTGATGCCGCGCGACAGGCCGTCATAGGGCGACAGAACGCCATCGACGCGGCTGCCGTCCGAATAGTTGGCCGACAGCAGATTGTCCATGCGCGCCTGGGCGGTGGCGGCGAGCCAGCGCAGCGTGCCGACCTTGTCCATGCCGGTCTGGCCGGACTTTATCTTGATCGAGCCGTCGTCGATCAGCGGCTGCAGGACGGAGATGGCGCCGTCGTAGAAGAAGAAGGCGTTGTTGTCGTCGGGCGAGCCGCCGAACAGTTCGACGTTCCACGGCTTGGTGTTCGGGAAGCGCTCCTTGAGGCCCTTAACCAGCGAATTCGCCTGGATCACGCCGACGCCGAAATTGTCGAAGGTGGTGTAGTAGTCGACATTGGCGGTCTTCTTGATCAGGCGGTCATAGGCGACGACGACGACGCCCGCGTCAGCGGCCTTCTGCAGAGCATCCGACAGGGTGGTGCCGTCGATCGAAGCAATGATCAGCGCCTTCGGGCCTTTGGTGATTTCGTTTTCCAGCTGGCTGAGCTGGTTGGGGATGTCGTCCTGCGCGTATTGCAGGTCGACGGTGTAGCCGAGAGCCTCGAGCTGGGACTTGACGGCGTCGCCATCATTGATCCAGCGCTGCGAGGTCTTGGTCGGCATCAGCACGCCGACAAGACCCTTGTCGGCTGCGTGCGCCGAGTAGGTCATGGCAGCGATGCCAAGGGCCGCGACGGCGGCCAGTGTCTTGATGATTTTCACTTTAACTCTCCCTGTTTGATGGACGCGGCACCCCGGGGGTCGCGGGCCGCGCAATCGTGCAGAAGCGCCAAGGGCACTGCTGCCGTCATATCGATCTCCGGTATCCTCCCATGGCCCCGAGACGCTGATCCAATCGATACGATTATTCTCGTCAGCGACCGTCACGTCTTGGAACGCGCGGAGGGTGTGGGTCTTTGCCATAACTGTCAAATGCGATCTTTGATGGTTGCTATATCATGGTTGGTATATGTATTGGGACGTGACGGGCTGACTCCAAGGTCGGCCTTACACGAGCAGAAGGCAGGGAAAAGCGATGGCGCGGCCCGGGAATCCGACAACAGCTTCAAATGGTTACAGAGAAGCACGGGGCGATGGCGAAACCCTGCTGCGCAGCGGTCTCAGTCTGCGTCACATGCGCATGATCGTCGCGCTAGACGACCACAGCCGGGTCAGCGCAGCAGCCCAGGTTCTGAACATTTCGCAGCCGGCGGCCTCGCGCATGATCGCAGAGATGGAGGCGGTGCTGGAGGTCAAGCTGTGCGAGAGGCTGCCGCGCGGTATCACCTTGACGCCATACGGCAAGGCTTTGGCCAGGCGGGCGCGCTCGATCCTGCTGGAGATGCGTGAGGTGGACCGCGAGATTTCCGAGCTCAAGGCGGGCAAGGGTGGTTCGGTTTTCCTGGGTGCCGTGACCGCGCCTGCAATCGAGCTGGCGGTGCCGGCAATTCGTGAAATCCGCCGCATCTATCCGCGCATCGAGATCACCATGCAGGTCGAGACCTCCAATGTGCTGGCACGCGAGCTGATCGCCACGCGCCATGACTTCATCATCGCCCGCATCCCGGACGATCTCAATCCGCGGCTGTTCGAGTCGCGCGTCATCGGCGTCGAGAAGGCCTGCCTGATCGTGCGCCGGGGCCATCCGCTCACCAAGGGCGAGGCGGTGCGGCTGGAAGAGACCGCCGCCTATGACTGGGTCTTCCAGTCTGGCGGCTCGCCCTTGCGCCAGGCCATGGAGAGCAACTTCCTCAACCGCAACATCGCTTTGCCGGACCGTATCCTGAACACCAGTTCGCTGCTCCTGACCCTGGTCATGGTCGCGCAATCCGATGCCATCGCACCGGTCTCTGTCCAGGTGGCGAAATTCATCCAGAACCCTGACGGGCTGGCCGGCGCCATCGACGTCGTCCAGACCGAATTCGACATCGAGGTCAGGCCCTACAGCCTGATCACGGTCAGGAATCGCGCACTGTCGCCGGCCGCCAAGATGCTGCACGACTTCATTCTGAGGGAAGTGGGATGATGGCTCGCTCGGGTAAGGTTGTCCGGCGAAAGCACCGCCAGGCCGAGGCTGGCGAAAGCGAGCTGGGAACATTATTTCCCGCCGATGCGTTCATGATCTTGCAAGGGACGATTTCTTCTGGAGGCTGAACATGCGCAGCTTCGAAATCATCGATCTGCTTTGCGTGATCGAGGCCTGCAAGCACGATCGATCGGTCGGGAATTTCGTTTCCATGGCTGAAGGTGTTGAAGAATTGCGGGTGTTGACCGGCGATTTCGTTTCATCGGATGACGTGGCGGCAAACGCCCTCGCAACGGTGGCGCTTGCGCGAGGCTGCTCGGTTGTGTTCGACGAACAGGCAGGCGCTGAAATGGTTCTGACGCCTTAGACTGGAGCGGGTAGAGGGAATCGAACCCTCGCGTTCAGCTTGGGAAGCTGACAAGCTACCATTACATCATACCCGCGTGCGCCCTCGTTACCATGAGGGTTAGCCTTCGGGCAATCGCAAAGCGGTCTGTTCTCACGACGGTCGTGCTGCGGATCACGGCGCGCCCGCGGCCGTGAATTGCCGTTTTGCCTCCGCGACCTCATTGCTGGTGGCGAAGCTTGGCCAGTATTTCGAGATGGCCAGCGTCGCGCCGGCGGAAGAGAAGTGGCCATAGTCGAAGTAGAGAAATTCATTGGTCGTGGCGTCGGCGTATGAACAACCGGCCGAGTCGCACAGATACGTCAGCGGATCTATGAAATCGGCCCCTTTGGTGAACGGCAGAACCCGTGCGTTGATGTCCGGATCCATAGCCATCGGCCAGGATGTGGTTCCGGCATGCTCCCGTCTCACCAAGAAAGCGATCTTCTGGACGTCGGCGATGAATTCCGGAGACTGGCCGACGGTATAGACCTTGACCCCCATCCCGCGAAGCCGATCGATCGTCTTCTGCAGGCCGTCGAAGCCCCTGGCCTGGTAGTCGGTCCATCGGCCGCTCAGGATCACCGCCTGGATGTTGGCGTCGCGAATGATCGACAAGGCCCGTTCGTTGAAGCGGGTGCAGGCGGGCCGAGCATAGGAAAAATAGGTCAGGTCGGGCGGACAGCCGGCATAGGTGTATTGGATGACATTGGCCTGGATTTTCTGGGCGTTGGGCTCAAGTCCCGGAACATAGTGGGCAGCGAAAGAATCGCCCCACAGCAGCACATTGGTGGCAAAGCCCGTTGTACGGGTGCAGTCGGCAAGGTTCCAGTCTTCGATGCGGGTCCCGTTTTCGTTGAAACAGATGCCGTTGCGCCAGTCGCCGACCCGGATACGTTCGGTCGAGAAATCCGGAAACCGTTGCGGGAAACCGTTGCCCAGTACGCCGGCCAAACCACCGGCGCACAGCAGCACGATTGCCGTCGCCGAAAAGGCGAAGATGGGCAGCGGGGCGGTATAGGCTCGTTTGTGGCGGAAGGGTTGCTCGACGTATTTCCAGGAGAATGCCGCCAAGGCGAAACTGGCAACCGTCATCGCGATAATCGTTGGCACACCGACAGTCTTCAGGGAGAGATAATGGACGAAGGAGTTGATTGGCCAGTGGACGAGGTAAAGCGAATAGGAAATGAGGCCGACCCAGACCAGCGGCGCCAACCGAAGCACGCGAGTGGCGACAGGTGCCGGCCTGTCGGCGCTATCCTGGCCAGCATAGATCAGCAGAGCTGTTCCGATGCAGGGGAATAGGGCATTGTAGCCGGGAAACGGATCGCTGTCCGAAATCATCACAAAGCCAAATGCAATGAGGGCAAAGCCGGCGAGGCCGATCAGGTCCGCCGCCAGCCGACTGGCTAGGACCGGAGGCTTCCGCAACATCAGCATGGCGCCCAGCGCCAGCTCCCATATGCGCGTCGGCAAGAGATAGAACCCTGCCGTCGGTGCCAGCGAGGTTGCTATGACTGCCAGGGCAAAGCTGCCGATGGCCATCGGCAGAAGTACCGTCAGCCAGCGCTTCGAGACGTATCGGTAGATCAGATAAAGGAGGATCGGCGCGAAGATATAATACTGCTCTTCCACCGAAAGCGACCATGTGTGCAGGAGCGGCCGCAGTTCGGCGTCGATGGAGAAATAGTTCGTCGTTTTCCAGAAATAGATGTTCGACCAGAAGGTCGAGGCGGCGATCACGCTGAGGCTGAATTCGTGGAGATCCGAAGGCAGAAGGATGAACCAGGCGGCAATGCTCGCGAGCAGGATGACGAAGGTCAGCGCCGGCAGGATGCGCCGTGCGCGGCGCCAGTAGAAGCGGCCGATCGAGAATTGGCCCCGCTCAAGATCATCGAGCAGGCTGCCGCTGATCAGATAGCCCGATATGACGAAGAAGATGTCGACACCGGTGAAGCCGCCGGGAATGGCGGACACGCCGAAATGGAAGAGCACGACAGGCAGCACCGCAACGGCCCGCAGACCGTCGATGTCGCGCCGGTAGTTCATCCGGCCGGCCCGCGCGCGACCACAAGGATCCGTGCGGCCGCACCCGACACGCTCATGCGGCGATGTCGTCGATCGTGCTGAAAATCCCGGCTCGTCGATCTCACAGGCTTACCCTCAGGCAGCAATTTTGCTGCGCTGCAACATGGGTGTCAAGGCATATATTGCTGTCGCGAAATTCGCCAGGAACGCACCGGGATCAGGCGCCGGGCAGATAGATTACCGCGTAGTCGTCCGAATAGGCCCGTTTCCAGCCCAACTGGTCGAAGAAGGGAATGCGGCTGTCGTCGGCCGATAGCAGCGCCCAATCTATTGCGTATTTCTTCAGGCGGGCTTCGAGGAGCGGCTTGCCGTCGCCGCGTCCGGTGTCGTTATCGCTCTTTGTGAAACCGCCGAGGAACAGCTGGTCCGTCCGTCCGTCGATATAGGTCTTGAACCCGTGGAAAATCAGCGTGCCGCCGAAATTGTAGGAATTCAGCACGTTGCCGGATAGGTGATGGCTTTGCGCGAATGCCAGCGCCCCGCTGGCCGATGTCTTCGGACTTGGCGCTACCTGATAGACGCTGCCGAGCACAGCGACCCCGCCAATCAGCAGAACGGCTGCCGTGCCGCAGATGGCGTAGAACCGTCTGGCTAAGAATCTCTCCAGCCCGTCGCGCTTTTCGGCCAGCCATGCGGTGGCTGAAAGCGAGGGATATTGCTGTGCGACCTCTGCCGCCATCACCAGCGGAATCAGCAGGAAGAACAGATACATGAAGCGCACATGGGCGAGATAGACATGCAAGGTGAAGACGACGAACAACGCCTTGGCCCAGCCAATTCGCAATCGGGACACCAATAGCCCGAAAAGCGCCAGCAGCATCACCGCTTCCTGGACGGGACTGTCCGGCGGATTGAACGGTTTCCATTCCATGATCAGCGACACTGCCTCATTGCCATAAGCCACGGCGAGCGTCGCCAGGATGGCCTGGACGCCGTACGGGTGGATCAGGGTGACCAGCGGGCAAAGCAGGCCGAACGCGATCCACTTCGCCAGCAGGGCCGGTTTTGACAGGCCCGTGCGCGCCAGCAGATCGAGACCGGCGAAAGCCGCGATGACGAAGCTCAAGGTGAAGGTGGCGTGCAGGTTCGCCCATAATACGACCAGCACAAGCAGCCACCAGGGCGGCGCCCGTTCTTCCCTTGCCGCACCGAACAGCACCGCCGTCCAGATGACGATGATCGGGAAGGTGAAGACATGCGGACGCGCCGTGAAGATCGGGTTGATCAGGAACACCGCCGCGAAGGCCAGTGTAATCGCCAGGATCGGTTTCAGCCATGCGCTGAGAAACCACCCCATGAGGAAAACCGTCAGGGAGATCGAGGCGATGATCGCGGTGACGACCCCGTTCCAGCCGCCCGCCCGGTAGGCAAGAGCCAGCAGGACCTGCCCCAGCCATTCCTTGGCAATCCAGGGCTGGCCGGCAAACGTGTAGGAGTAAGGATCGACCGTCGGAAATGTCCGGTTTGTCAGGAAATCGAGACCGACTTTCACTTGCCACCAGCTGTCGGGATCCTGCAGGGTGGCGCCTGCCTGGGCAGCCAACGCACCCGCCATCGCCAAGGCCGCGAGCAGGCAGAAGATCAGCCTGTTCCGCTCGTTGTATGTCGCGGCCGCCACACTGGCCTGAGCGTCGTTCATGATGCGCCGCCTCTGATCGGTTCCGGTGACAGTTGGGTTCAAGGTGTTGGACTGGCGGACTGCCGCCGAGGCTTGTCGGCCACCCGAACTGTGCGGTCGGTGCTGTCGTCCCCACGTCCCACAAACACGAAGCGGGCCGAGCCAAGATAGAAAACCACCGAATAGACGCAGATTCCCGCGAGGTGGACCAGCGGGTTTTCGACGATGCCTGCCGAACGGGCGGCGATCACGACGGCCAGATTGATGCTGTAGGCGACCAGAAAGACACCCCCGTAGCGCAGCGCGGTTCCGGGCTGGAAGCCATCGGCTCTGCTGAAGGTCCATTGGCGGTTGAGGAAGAAGCCGAGGACAAGGCCGGCGGCATAACCCGTGGCGTTGGCAAGGATGTCGCCCAGACCGAGCGCAAGCCCGGCCAGGATGACCGCGTATCCCAGCGCCGTGTTCAACAGACCGACGGCGCCAAATCGCAGCATCCTCGGGAAGTCAAACGGCAGGCTTGACCACATGCGCAAAATATTGGGCTCCGACAGGTACCTTGGTGAGGAAGCGCTCGAACGGCCTCAGTCTCGCAAGCATCCGAGGAAAGAAAATCCGGTAGACGATCCTCGTGTTGGCAAGGCCCGCCTCGGCCATGCGCCTGCGCATCTCGCGCGAATTTATCAAAACCGCGTTTTCGTCGAAGGCACAGTTTCTCACCGCGTGCGTGGTCAGCGGGTTCCAGGGATTGTGTTCGAAGACGAAGAAGCTGCCGCCATCGGCCAGCACCCTGCCGATCTCGGCGAACAGCCCGATCTGCAGGTTCTCGGGAATATGGTGGAAGACGCAGGCCGCGAAGGCCAGGTCGAAGCTGCCGTCGGCAAAGGGAATTGTCTTGCCGTCGAAATGCGTGAAGGCGGCCTGGCCGGGAAAGCGCTTGCTGGCGATGTCGAGCGATTCCCGCGAAGGATCGAGCAAGGTGATCTCCGCGTCGGGAAACGCGTTGCGCATATGGCCTAGCGAATTGCCGACGCCGGCGCCGAAATCCAGTATTCGTCGCGGTTCGACACCGGCCCGCCGCAGCGTCGCGGCGACGTCGTCGATCTTGTACCTGGCGAAGAAATCCGGGTTTTCGCCGCTCAGCCTTATGCTTGCGGCATGCTGCTCCTGATATTCCCGCGCAAACCGGTCGAACTCCGCCTCAAGCACGTGCGGCCCTCTTTGCCATCTCCTGCAGGCGATGGACCGGCAATTCGCCGTCCTCCACTGCCTGGCTGCGCGAAACGATCTCGTTGACGAAGTAGAGCGGCCGCCGCTTTGTCTCCATGTACATGCGCCCGAGATACTCGCCGAAGATCCCGAGCACCATAAGCTGGACGCTGCCGAGGATCAGCACGATCGCGGCAAGGCTGGTCCAGCCGGGCAACACGTTTCCGACCGACCATTCGAGCAGCGTGTAGCCGAGCACGACCAGGCCCAGAAGCCCGAACATCATTCCGAGCAGCGAGGCGAACCGCAACGGCACGATGGAGAAGCTGGTCATCGCGTCGACCGCCAGAAGAAGCATTTTCTTCAGCGGATAGTGGGTGGTGCCGGCAAAGCGGCGGTGCCGCTCATAGGGGAAAGCCACCTGTTTCAGCCCGATCCAGCTCACCATGCCGCGAATAAACCTGTAACGCTCTGGCATCGCGTTCAGATGGTCGAGCGCGCGACGGTTCATCAGCCGGAAATCGCCGGTATTGGGGGCTATGTCGACGTCGACCATCCGGCGCAGCAAGCGATAGAACATGGACGCGGAGGCGAGCTTGAACCAGCTTTCGCCATCGCGCGTCAGCCTCTGGCCGTAGACCACATCGAAGCCTTCGTTCATCTTCGTCATCATCGCGCCGAGCAGTTCAGGCGGATCCTGCAGGTCGGCATCGAGAATGAGAATGCGCTGGCCGCGACAGAATTCGAGCCCGGCGCTCAACGCGATCTGGTGGCCGTAATTGCGGGCAAGGTCGATGGCGACGACATGGTCGTCCTTTTCGGCCAGCTGGAGAATGGCCTCGCGCGTGCCGTCGGTCGCGCCATCGATAACAAGGACGATCTCGTAGGAAGGGCCTTGTTCAAGGCATGCGGCCGTTACCCGCCGATGCAGTTCGGCCACGCCATCCAGCTCGTTGTAGCATGGGATGACCACCGACAGCATGACGCCGCGTCGCGCGGTGTTTCTCTCCGTCTCCACCAAAGCCTTGCTCCCGCTATCCGATTGGGAATAGCGGCAATTGGTTAGAAAACAGATAAGCCAGCGGGATCGGTGCGGCAGTAGCCGGCAGTCTGCCATGCGCCTGGGCTCGGCTTGCGGCCACACTATGCTCGGTGTCTCGCTACCCCGCAGAACTCCCGGCTTGAAGCGGACAAGCCAAGTGCGTATGTCTGGCTGACGCCCTCTAGCCTGGGTACCTCAATCTGGAGACGGGCCTTGTCCGCATTGACGCGCTTTCTTGGCGACTCGCCGCTCAAGGTGATCCTGAAACTGCTGGTGGTGTCTTTCCTCGTCGGCCTGGTCATGAACGCCTTCGGCTGGTCGCCGATGGATGTGCTCTACGGCATCCGCAAATTCTTCATGGACCTGTGGAATCTCGGCTTCCACGCCATCGACCGTTTCCTCGGCTATATCCTGCTGGGCGCGGCTATCGTCGTGCCGGCCTTCATCCTGTTGAGGCTCGCCAACTACCGGAAGTAGAGCATGATCCCGAACCGCAGGTCCGCGTCAGCGAACCCTGGCACCCGGTTTTTGGACAAGATCGTACCATCGGGCGTAGCCCGCGGCGACCTCGAACAGGATGGCGTGGCGCGCCGCGAGTGCGGGCACATCAGTTGAATAGCCACCGCCGATGACGCCACACACCGGAACGCCCCGCGTGCGAAAGTGGCTGATCAGCATGTCGTCGCGGGCGCGCAGACCGTCATCCGATAGCGACAGCCTGCCAAGCCGGTCCTCGGCATGGACGTCGACGCCGGCATTGTAGAACACGATGTCCCAATGCGCTCGGGTGGACAGTTCCGGCAGGATGGCGGTGAGCCTCTCAATGTAAGCGGCGTCACCCGTGCCGTCGGGCAGCGCGACATCGAGGTCGGAGGCGATCTTGCGCACGGGGTAGTTGCGGTCGCCATGCATGGAAAAGGTGAGCACGCGCGGATCATCAGCGAGAATATCCGCCGTGCCGTCGCCCTGATGCACGTCGAGATCGACGACCAGGATGTTGCGTGCCGCGCCTTCGGCGAGCAGCACCAATGCGGCCACGGCGACATCGTTGAAGGTGCAGAAGCCCGCGCCTTGCGCGCGCCGCGCATGGTGGCTGCCGCCGGCGGTGTTGCAGGCGATACCGTGGCGCAAGGCCAGCCGCGCCGCCAGCACGGTGCCGCCGGTGGCAAGCTGCGCGCGCAGCGAGACGCGGGGTCCGATCGGAAAACCGATCTCGCGCTCGATCTTCTCGGCCACGCGGCAGTTGACGACTTGGTCGACATAGTCCGCCGCATGGGCAAGCTCCAGCCATGACACCGGTGCCGGTTCGGCGGTGCTGAGCGCGTCGGGGCCGGCGAGGCCACGTGAACGCAACGCCTCCATCAGCAGGGGATATTTGCTCATCGGGAAGCGATGGTTGACGGCGAAGCCGGCGTCGTAGTCGGGATGATGGACGATCTGCAGGGGCATGAACTGGATCCGGCGGCTCGCGCCAGGCCGGGGATTCGGTTGGCCGTCACGGGAAGAGTGATTGCGCGGTGGCTGGAAAATGAGGCACATCGGTAGTTCGATCAAGCCGCAATCAGCAAGGCAGCAATCCTTGGACCAGGGTGCAACCCCAGCCGACGCCAGATCCCCAATCAACCCCGGATCATTTGTCGTCACCAATCGCTCCGTGCTCGCCATCGCCGTGCCGATGACGCTTGCCTATCTGACGACGCCGATGCTCGGCCTGGTCGACACGGCTGTCATCGGCCAGTTCGGCGATGCCGCCTTGCTTGGCGGCCTGGCGGCCGGCGCATTGATCTTCGACGTCGTCTTCACCTCTTTCAATTTCCTGCGCTCGGGCACCACCGGGCTCGTCGCACAGGCGTTTGGGCGCGGCGACGCCCTGGAGGAACAGGCGGTGTTCTGGCGCGCCGTGCTGATCGCGGTTATCGCCGGCATCGTGCTCGCTGCCCTTGCGCCGCTGGTCGCCATCGCCGGGCAAAAGTTCATGGGCGCCGAACCGCGCGTCAGCGAGGCGATGGGCGTCTACATCAGGATCAGGCTGCTCGCGGCGCCGTTCTCGCTGATCAACTACGCCATCCTCGGCTATGTGCTGGGGCGCGGCGAGGGCGGGCTTGGGCTGATGCTGCAATTGGTGCTGAACGGCATCAACATCGCGCTCTGCTTCGTGCTTGGGTTGGAACTTGGCTGGGGTGTCGCCGGCGTTGCCTGGGCGACCGTCACCGGTGAGTTCCTGGCCATGCTGCTCGGCCTGGCGATCGTTATCCGCCGGTTCCGGGCCGCCCCATCCTTGCCGCGCCACCGCCTGCTCGACATGGCCGCCTTCCTGCGCATGATGTCGCTCAACCGCGACATCATGATCCGCTCGTTCTCGCTGCTCGCCGCCTTCGCATTGTTCACCCGCCAGGGCGCGCAGTTCGGCACGGTGACGCTGGCCGCCAACGCCGTGCTGATGAACTTCTTCCTCGTCGCCGGCTATTTCCTCGACGGCTTTGCCACCGCCGCCGAACAGCTGGCGGGCCGTGCCGTCGGCGCACGTGCCGCCGCACCGTTCCGCCAGGCCGTGCGGCTGACGCTGTTTTGGGGTTTCGGACTGGCGGGAGCCGCGACGCTGGTAATGCTGTCTGGTGGCGCCAATCTGGTCGCTCTCGTGACGACATCGGAGGAAGTCCGTTCGGTGGCCGACATCTACCTGCCATGGGCGGCATTCACGGCGCTGAGCGGTGTGCTGGCGTTCCAGATGGATGGCGTCTTCATCGGCGCGACCTGGTCCCGCGACATGCGCAACATGATGCTGCTGTCGTTCCTGGTTTTCGCGGCCGCGCTGCTGACCCTTGCGCCCGCCTTCGGCAACAATGGACTGTGGGCGGCGCTGCACGTCTTCCTGCTGGTGCGAGGCTTCAGCCTGCTGACGATCCTGCGGCTCAGGGTGCGGACGGCCTTTTAGACGGTGCCCTCCGGAAGGCCCTGCGCCGTCCAGGCAGCGAACGGCACCTGTTCGCGATAGGAATTTTTTCTTGACTCGGTGATCTCAGCTATGGTACATTTTTGGCCATGGTGCTGATTTGCGCCAGTGACCCGCCGCACAGGCGGGTTTTTCGTTTGATGCTCCGTCAGCCAATGCGCCGGCGAGGCTCCGAAGCAACCCGTTAAACCGAGTTCGTTGCCCTGCTGTGCGGTCGGATGCACTTGCACTTCCAGTCGATTTCCAACAGACTTGATGCACCAATTGTTCCAGGGCGAGCTTATGCGAAGCTACCTGCCATATGTCTTGGGCGCGGCGTTGGGATTGCTCGCTGCGTTCATTCTCTCCGCGGTTTCTGGCATCGGCGGCACCGCGCAATTGCTTCTCTTCGGCGTGTTGCCTGCCATCGGCGGCGCCATTTGCGAGCGGGCCGTCAGTCGCAATCTACGCTCCTGAGAGCAGGCTCAGAGTTGCCTGGACGCCCAGAAGTCGAGGCGGCTGCCGCGCAACTCGCAAATCGACTTCAGCCGTTCCTTTTCGACGAAACGGACCATTCCGGAAAGGATACGGCCTGGCAGTGAAGGCCCGGCATAAATCATGCCGGTGTAGAGCTGGACCAGATCAGCACCCGCACGGATCTTGTCAAGCGCCGTATCGGCGGAATCGACGCCGCCGACGCCGATGATGGCGCGGTCCGGTCCGAGCAGCTTGCGCATCTTCGCCAGCACGATGGTCGAACGCTCGAACAGCGGCTTTCCGGAGAGCCCGCCGGTCTCGCGCGCGGTGTCGCTACTGCGCAATGGCGGTCGGGAAATGGTGGTGTTGGAGACGATGACGCCGTCCACCTGCTTTTCGGTGACCTCGGCGGCGATGTCCTCCAGCTCTGCCTCGACCAGGTCCGGCGCGATCTTCAGGAACACCGGCGGCTGCGCCGTTGCCGCGGCGCGCGCGGCCATGACACGCGACAAGAGTTCGCCAAGCTGCTCGCGCGCCTGCATGTTGCGCAGGCCCGGCGTGTTGGGCGAGGAGATGTTGACGGTGAGATAGCTGGCGTATTGCGCAAACCGGGCGACACCGCGCTCATAGTCGCCGATGCGGTCGCTGCTGTCCTTGTTGGCTCCGATGTTGACACCGACGATGCCGGAGCGCCCCTTGCGTGCGGCAAGGCGTTTTTCGGCCGCTGCATGGCCTTCATTGTTGAAGCCCAATCGGTTGATCACCGCATCGTCGGCAGTCAGCCGGAAGATACGCGGCTTCGGATTGCCGGCCTGCGGCAACGGCGTGATGGTACCGACCTCGGCGAAACCGAAGCCCAGGCCAAGCAACGCGTCCGGAACCTCGGCGTTCTTGTCATAGCCGGCCGCCATGCCGATCGGATTGGGGAAATCGAGGCCGCAGACGCTGACCTTCAGCCGCGCGTCGAGCGTCGTCCGCGCACCGACCGGCAGGCCGCATCGCAGCGCCGCAATCGACATGCCATGCGCGGTTTCCGGATCGAAGGCGAACAGCAGCTTCTGGCCGAGCCGGTCGAGCACGCTCATTGCCCCTCCAGTGCCGGGAACTGGTGCACACCATCGGCGCCAAGCGGCAGTGGCCGGACCCACAGCACGGCCTTGAGGTCCAGCGGGCCATAAAGATGCGGAAACAGCGCGCCGCCGCGCGAGACCTCGTATCTCAGCGCAGCGCCCAGGCCGGCGCCGTCGATGGCGACCAGCAGAAGGTCCGTCTGGCCGGCAAAGTGCTTTGCCGCCGTTTCCCTGACCTGTGCTGCCGTTGAGAAATGGATGAAGCCATCGGCGACATCGATCGGCGCGCCGGTGAAGCGACCATGCGTTTCGGCCTCGCGCCAAGGCGCTTGCGGGGTTATCTTGTAGATAATCTGAGACATGGTTGCGCTATAGAGCAGTTCCAGGAAAAGTGTGAAACGGTTTTCCCGGGAAAAGCGCATAGCGCTTTCCCTTGGGAATTGCGTCAAAAAGATTCCGAACCAGCCATTCGGGAAAGGCCACGCCAAGGGTCTTCCCCATTTCCGGCGCAAACATGCGATATCTGAGGCCTTGGCCATGGAGGACAACATGCGTCTGCAGCACATCTTGATCCCCGCCGCGCTCGTTTCGCTGGTCGCGGCTTCAGCTTATTCGGAAGAGACCGACCGCTACCGCCTGGAAAAGTCCGATAGCGGCTTTGTCCGTATCGATACGCAGACCGGCGCCATGTCGATCTGCGAGGAACGTTCGGGCCAGCTCGTCTGCAAGATGGCGGCCGACGAACGCGCTGCTTTCCAGGACGAGGTCGACCGCCTGCAAACCTCGATGAAGGCGATGGACGAGCGCGTCACCAAGCTCGAGAATTCGCTCTCCGCCCGCCTCGAATCGAAACTGCCGAGCGAGGAGGATTTCAACAAGACCATGAGCTACATGGAGCGCTTCCTGCGCGGCTTCATGGGCATCGTCAAGGATATGGACAAGGACGACGGCGCTCAGAAGACCTGAGCGCTTCAACCAGGGGAGGCGGCGCGCTGGCTTTGCCGCTTGAAAACAGCGCGCAGCCCCTCATAATCGTCCAATTGAACCCGAAAAGCCAAAAATCATCGGGGATTTGGGGAGGGACATTTGCCGGCAGGCTATTCTTTCGTCATCGCCGACGATCACCCGCTGTTTCGCGGTGCGCTGCGCGAAGCGCTCGCCGGCATCGGCAACGTCGCCGCCATCCATGAAGCCGGCGATTTCGAGAGCGCCAAGGCGCTGGTCGTGGCCAACGAGGACGTCGATCTGGTGCTGCTCGACCTGTCGATGCCGGGCGCCAGCGGCCTGTCCGGCCTGGTCTCGCTGCGTGGCATCCATCCGGCGGTGCCGCTGGTCGTGGTGTCGGCGCATGACGATCCGGCGACCATCAGGCGGGCGCTCGATCTCGGCGCTTCCGGCTTCATCTCCAAGTCGGCCAGCATGGAGGAGATCCGCAGCGCCGTGCAATCGGTGCTTGCCGGCGACATCGCAGCACCAGCCGGCGTCGATCTCGGCATCGAGCGCGATCCCGAAATATCGGACCTCATCAAGCGGCTGCAGGCTCTGACGCCGCAGCAGACACGGGTGCTGGGCATGCTGGCCGAGGGCCTGCTCAACAAGCAGATCGCCTATGAACTCGGTGTATCGGAGGCTACCATCAAGGCGCATGTCTCCGCCATCCTGCAGAAGCTCGGCGTCGACAGCCGCACGCAGGCGGTGATCCTGCTGTCCAAGATCGGCAGCGACCCGCTGCAGCCGGCGGGTTGATCGCCAGGGCGCCTGTTCGATCATTGTAGTGTTCAATCAGAGCACTGAACCTCCGTCCGCCGCACCGGCCGGCCGTTGAAGCTTGCGAAACTGATGGCGGCCATGATCCAGACGCCGATCCCGCCATAGAGCATGACCCAGCCAAAGCCGTTGCGCAGCGCATCCTGGGCGACGGTCCCGGCGAGCCCGGAGATGGGGTTTCCAGCAGCGATAGCTTCGGCGAGAAGACGCAATTGGGCAGCGTCGAGGTCGGGCAGCGCATGCCCCAGATGCGCCAGCACACCGCTGGCCAGGATGAAGCCCATCACCGCGATGTTCAGCGCCAATGAAACCATGCGCGCGGTCATGTCGATGCCGGAGGCCATGCCGGCGCGATCGCTCGAAACGGAACCCGTCGTCGTGTTGGTGACAGGTGTGTTGGTTATTCCCAGACCCATCCCCGCGATCAGGCAGCCGGGCAGCATCGTCAGCCAGTCCGGTTGCGCGGCGGCGCTGCCGAGCTTCATCAGGATGAACCCGACGCCGATGATGACGAGGCCCGCCGGAATGATGATGCCGGGCCGATAACGCAGCGAAAAGCGCTCTGCCAACGGCGGCAGCACAAGCGTCGGCAGCGTGTAGGCAAGCAGGGCAAGGCCGGTGGAGACGGTGTCATAGCCGAGCCCGGCGTGGAACCAGATCGGCAGGTAGATCATGAAAGGCCAATAGCTGAGGTTCATCGCGGCAGAGCCGACGATGGCGCCCGAAAAGGGCCGGATCCGGAAGACCGAGAAATCGAACATCGGCCGCTGGCTGACCTTCTCGGCAATGAGGAAGGCGATGAAGCTCACTATCGAGATACCGAGGATCGCCAGCGCGGCAGGGCTGGAGAAACCCAGATCCGGCCCCTGGATGATGTAGAAAACGAGGCAGAAAACCGACGGCGACAGCGTCAGGATGCCTGCTACGTCGAGCTTGCCCGCCTGTGGATCCTTCGATTCGTGGACGCCCATCAGAGCGAGGGCGAACGCCAGCGCCGCAACCGGCACGTGGACAAGAAACACCCATTGCCAGCTCGAGACCGCGACGATGCCGCCGCCGATGATGGGGCCGAAGCCGAGACCGGTGCCGAAGATGACGCCCCACCAGCCCCATGCGACGGCGCGTTCGCGCCCTTCCCGGAATTCATGCGACAGCACGGCAAGCTGGCAGATCAGCATCGCACCGCCGCTCAGGCCCTGCAGAAACCGGGCGACGATGAGCGTGGAGACGCTTTCGGCGACGCCGCAGATCAGTGATGTCAGGCCGAAGGCGGCGATGGCGACCAGAAAGACACGCTTGCGCCCGTAACGATCGGCGATCGTGCCGACCGCCATCAGCACCGTCGTGACCGCAATCGTATAGGCGTTCATCACCCATTGCAGTTGCTTGAAGTCGGCGTGCAGAACCTGCTCCAGTGTCGGCAGGATCGTGGGAACGCTTGAAATCTCCAGGCCGAACATCAGGCATGCCAGGCAGGCGGCAAACAGAACCACGATGCCTCGGCGGGTCAATACAGTGGGCATGATTCAACCTTTCGAACGTATTTGTCGGCAATCGGCGAATCCATTGCAGCTCGCCCGGCGCGCGTATGGCCCAGGGTAGGCGAGGCTTGATCATATTAGAATTGCATGGTTGGCTATTTCAGAGACAACAAGTGCGGATAGCTGACATGACGCTGGACGTAGACGCTGTGAAAACATTCGTCGCCATCGCCGATCTTCAGAGCTTTACGCGTGCGGCCGAGGCTCTTGGCAGCACGCAAGGGGCAATCAGCGTGAAGCTGAAGCGGCTGGAAGAGCGCGTCGGCCAGAAATTGATCGAGCGCACGCCTCGGCTGGTGCGCTTGTCGGCGCAGGGCGCGGTGTTTCTCCAGCCCGCACGCGACTTCCTCGCGGCACACGATCGCGCCATTGCCAGCCTGTCTTCGGTGCGCCGCCGCTTCACACTGGGCATCGCCACCCATGTCGGAGGCGCGGAAGTCCCGACATTGCTGGCGCGGCTCAATGCGCATGACCCGGCGCTCACCATCGAAGTGCGGCTCGATGATTCGCGCGACCTGCTGGATGCTTTCGATCGCGGTGAGATCGACGCGGCGATCATCCGCCGGGAGGACGACCGGCGCGATGGTGAAGTGCTGGCGCCCGAACATTTCGGCTGGTACGCCGCGCCCGACTTCGTCCACCGGGCCGACGAGCCGCTGCGCCTGGCGGCATCCTCGCCATCCTGCGGTATTCGTAACATCACCACCCGCGCGCTCGACGCTGTCGGAATATCGTGGACGGAGGTGTTCCTCGGCTGCGGCTCTTTCGCCGTTGCCGAAGCCGTCTCGGCCGGCCTCGCAGCCTCGGTATTTTCCTGCCGGCTTGCCCCATCCGGCACCATCGAGGTCAGCCGGAAATTCGGGCTGCCGGCGCTGCCGCCTTCCGAGATCGTGCTGCTTTCGACGCTGACGGACGCCAAGTCCCGCGAGGCGCTGAGGACGCTTGCAATGGCCTTTCGCGAGCATCGTCCGCCTGTGGCGGGCAATGCCGGACGGCCTCGGTTCCGCAGTTCCCAGATGGTCGACGGCCTGGCCTAGAGCAATTCTAGGAAAAGTGTGAAGCGGTTTTCCTTCTAGAATTGCGTTAAAACAAAGAATTAGAGCAGATCGCCGTTCCGTGAAACGGTGAAATGCTCTAGGACTTCCCCTCGGACACCAAGGGCTGAGACCGAGCGCCTTTGATGCTATTCGGCCGCCGGTGCCAGCGGCCTGACCCTGGCCATCATCGAGCGCAGCACCGCTGGTTTGAGCGGTTTGTTGATCACCGCAATCTCGAGCCCGCCGGCGGCCGTGCGCACCTCATTGGAGCGGTCTGCGGTGACCAGCACGGCCGGCAGGGTGTCGCCATGGAGCGCGCGCAGCCTGACGATGATATCGAGACCCGTTTCGCCGTCGAGATGGTAGTCGGCAAGGACGATGTCCGGGCGGTGTGTCACCACGCTTTCCAGATCCTTTGAACCGGACACGGTGTCGACGTTGCAACCCCAGCCTTCGAGCAGGAGCCGCATGCCCTCTAGGATGCGGGCGTCGTTGTCGATGCACAGCACATGCAGTCCGGCCAGCGAAGCCGTCGCGCGGGCAGGAACCCTGGCGTCGATCTCGCGCCGCGGTTCCTGCACGGCCGCGACGGGCAGGATGACGGAGAAGCGCGTGCCCTTGCCAGGGTTGGAAAAGATCCGGATCTCCAGCCGCAGCACCCGGGCGATGCGGTCAACGATGGAGAGGCCGAGACCGAGGCCCTCGGCCTCGCGCGCGCCCTCGTCGAGCCGGGTGAATTCGCGAAAGACGGTGTTCAGCTTGTCGCCGGCGATGCCGATGCCGGTGTCGATCACCTGGATCTCGGCCAAATCGCCGCGCCGTCTGACGCCAACCAGCACGCGGCCGTGGCGCGTGTATTTGATGGCGTTGGAGACGAGATTCTGGATCAGGCGGCGCAGCAGATTGCGGTCCGTCGTCACTGTCAGCGATGACGGCATGATGGTCAGCGCGAGCTTCTTCTCGGCGGCGAGCGGCCGGAAGTCGTTGCCGATCTGGCGCAGCAATCCGTCGAGGTTGAAGGCGGTATCGTCCGGCTTCATCGCGCCGGCGTCGAGGCGGGAGATGTCGAGCACGGCGCCGAGGATGGTCTCGACCGATTCCAGCGAGGATTCGATGTTCACGGCGGCCTTGCCGGCAGGCCCTTTGCCGGCCTTCTCGATCAGCGAGGAGCAATAGAGCCGGGCGGCGTTGAGCGGCTGCAGGATGTCGTGGCCGGCGGCGGCGAGGAAGCGCGTCTTGCCGAGATTGGCCTCCTCGGCCAGCATCTGCGCCTGCGCCAGCTCCTCATTGACCCGGGTCAACTCCTCGTTGACCCGGGTCAACTCGATGGTGCGGGTCTTGACGCGCTGCTCCAGCGATTCATTGGCACGCTTCAGCGCCAGGTCCTGCTCGACGCGCCCGGAAATGTCGGCATAGGTGGCGACGATGCCGCCGTCCGGCATCGGGTTGGAGCGCAGTTCCAGGATGCGGCCCGAGGTTTTCAGTTCCATCTGCCATGGGCTGACGAAACTGGTCAGGCGGTTGAGCATGGCCACACGCTGATCGGCGGGGATGTCGCCGCGTTCGGCGAGATGGCGCAGGATGCGGTCGAGCGAGACGCCGACCTGGCCCATCTCATCGGGCAGGTCGAACAGCGCCCGGTACTGGCGGTTCCAGCAGATCAGGCGGAAATCGCGGTCGAAGACGGTGATGCCCTGTTCCATCTGGTCGAGCGCGATCTGCAACAGGTCGCGGTTGTGCTGCAGCGCCTCGGTGGCGTCGTCGAGCAAGCGGAAGGCATCTCGGGATTCGCGGTCGTGGCGCCGAAACAGCAGCGACAGGATCAGCCGCGCCGAGGAGGAACCGACGGCGCTGGCGAGCAATTGCTCGGAGAAGCGGATGACGTCCATGCTCGCCTGCTCATTGCCGTGCAGCGAGGTTCCGTTGGTCTTTTCGAACGACTGGAAGGAGCGCTCGGTGCGCTCGACGCCGAGATAGCGCCCGATCGTGTCCTTGAGGTCGTTGACGGTGATGGCGGTGCGGAAGCGGCGCAGGCTTGGCATCGGGCCGGCATCGCGCGGCACGAAGATCGACGCCTGGATGCGTTCCAGCGGCACCGATGCGCGCGACAGCGAACCGAGCACGAAGAACACCGCGTTGAGCGACAGGCTCCACAGCACGCCGTGGTTCAGCGGTTCGGCGACGGTGCCGAACAATGCCTGCGGCCGCAGCGCCTCGAAGCCGAACAGCCCATGCACGATGATGCCGGTATCAGGGGCGGCAAGCGATGGAAACAGCAGCGTGTAGCCCCAGACGAGGATGCCGGCGACCATGCCAAGTGCCGCACCCCGGCCATTGGCGCCGCGCCAGATCAGCCCGCCGATCAGCGCCGGCGCGAACTGGGCGATGGCCGCGAACGACATCAGGCCGATCGACGACAGCCGCGCGCTGTCAGTGCTCTCGCGGTAGTAGAGGAAGGCGATGAACAAGAGGATGAAGATCGCCCCGCGCCGCACATTGAGGATGAGCGTCGACCAGTCCTCGGTCTCGGAGGTCGAGGTCTTGAGCAGGCGGCGCACGAACAGCGGAATGACGAGGTCGTTGGAGATCATGATCGACAGCGCCACACTTTCGACGATCACCATCGCCGTCGCCGCCGACAGGCCGCCGATGAAAGCCGCCATCGCCAGCACATCATGGCCGCTGAACAGGGGCAGCGACAGCACGTAGAGATCGCTGCTGGTTCCGGTGCCGACCAGCGAAAGGCCGGCGAAGGCGATCGGCAGCACGAACAGGTTGATCGCCACGAGGTAGAGCGGGAACACCCATGTCGCGGTGCGCAGTTCGGCCTCGCCGCGGTTCTCGACGATGGTGACGTAGAACTGCCGCGGCAGCATGATGATGGCAAAACCGCTGAGGCACGTCAGCACCAGCCAGGTGGCGAGCGAAGTGTTGTAGCTCATCGCCTGGCGGACCTGCGCGTTCTCGGCGAGCTTGTCGAACATGTCGCCCGGGCCGCCGAAGATCAGGAAGGTGACCATCAGGCCGATCGCCAGGAAGGCGGCGAGCTTGACCACGGTTTCGACCGCCACCGCCAGCACCAGCCCGTCCTGGTGTTCGGTGGCGTCGGCGTGACGGGTTCCAAACAGCACCGCAAACAGCGCCAGGAGCATGGCGACGACCAACGAGATGTCGCTGACGAAGGGATCGAACGAAGGCGGCGATCCCGTATAGTGCTCGACCATCAGGCTGACCGAACCGGAGATCGCCTTCAACTGCAGCGCGATATAGGGCACCGCACCAATGGTGGCGATCAGCGTGGCGATCGCCGCGACGGTGAAACTCTTGCCGTAGCGCGCGCCGAGGAAATCCGCGATCGAGGTGATCTTCTCGGTCTTGGCCAGCCGCACGATGCGGTTGAGCAGTGGGAAGCCGAACACGAAGACGAGCACCGGGCCCGTATAGATGCCGAGGAATTCGAGGCCGCGTTCGGAAGAGAGACCGACCGAGCCGAAGAAAGTCCAGGATGTGCAGTAGATAGCGAGGCTGAGTGCGTAGATGAAAGGCCGCCCCCGGCTCGGCTCGGAGATGGCCGAGCGGCGGTCGCCGAGGCTGGCGATGGCAAACAGCAGCGTCACATAGGCGACCGCGATGATGACGATGAACAAGCCCTGCACGCTTGGACTTTCCTCCTCTGCCGTCTTTCTATCCGGCTTGCCCGGACGCAATCACAGCTTGGCGTCCGAGTCCATTGCGGCTTTGGCGGCATAACCGGGGCTGCGTCATGGGGGCCAGCCCCAATCCAGTCATGTGTAGAAAGCCAATTGATCGAGTGTGAGCAGAGCGTGGAGCGCCCGCACTTGGGTGTAGCTATCAGCATCCGCCTCGCCGTGGCCGACAGCGTGGCGCGAACTTGCCTTCCCTGTTCGCGCCACCGGATCGAACTCCGCGAATGTATGGGACTTCAGGTAACGGGCAAACGCTGACGGAAAGAGCAGCGTGTCCGGCTGGCCCGCCTTTTTCTCCGCCGACTGCACCGCGAATTCGAGAAGCTTCTTGATCCGCGCTCCCTTGCCGTGAGCTTTGCGATAAGCTGCGCCAAGAATGCCTTCGATTTCGGTCAGAACGATTTTCAGGACGGCGACAGAGTCACCCGACGCGAAATTGTTCAGCGCAGACCGGAGCAGCCGTTCCTTGCCTGCGAAATGCGGCTTGGCCATCCACCGCGCGAACATGGTCTCTACCCGCTTCGCATCAAACGCCGTGAGCAACTTCGCCTCAACGTCGTCAAGTTCGAAACCAGCTTCACAATTGTTCGCGAGTTCACGAAACTCCCGGCCGAGAATCTCGACAAAGGGAAACCATCCCGCCTCGATAAGTCGCGCGAAAACATTTTCGTCGGCGATGGCGTCGTAAAGATCGCGATACTTGAGCCGGCGATGCAGCGTCCCGAGGTCCCTCTCCATGTGTTCGATTGCGAGATCGCCATTCGGATTGAAGTCGAAAAAGAGCGCAAACCGCCAGCCTTCTCTGAAGATGCAGACGACCCGATCCTCCTTCCCGATCTCAACCAGCGGGAACGACATTGCCGTGACGTCCGCAATATCGCTCTCGAAAACTACGGTACCGGCGCCCATCGAGCGCTTGGCCAGAATTTTGAGTGAAACAGCCGCCGCGTCGAGCCACAGATCGCCGGTGTTGTCAGGATGAATCACCAACAGAATGAAGCTCGGCCTCGTCAGGCTGGTATGGTGCCCGGCCTGCGCGGAGCGATGCTCGATATGGGCGCTCAGTCCTTCTACGATGCGATGGAAAAATCTGTCGTCCGATGTGAGGCAGAGCCGCGTCCAGACCTTGATCGTCTGGCCGTCGCGCGCTGCTTCGGCGCTCACGCCGTTGAGCATCAAATCGGTCAGCTTGATCGCTGTGCCCAGGTTTCCCACGAGCACGCCAGGCCCCGGCTTGTCGGCGATGGGTTCGGAAGATTCGGTCATGCCAAATCCTATCATATTGCTGGCCGGCGATAGCAATCAGCGCAATGATGCTCCTCTGCCGCGCCTAGCTGTGATATTGCATCGGAGATGCCAAGCTTCCTTTACTTCGGCTACGGATCAAACATGCTGACCGCACGCCTCAAGGCGCGGTGCAAAAGCACGGTGCCCGTGTGTGTTGCCTTCGCCGAAGGCCATCGCCTTACGTTTTCGAAGCCTAGCTTCGACGGATCTGGCAAAGGGCACTTGGTCCCTGCGAGAAAGAGGATCAGGCAGCCGGGCGTGCTTTTCGAAATTGCCGTGCATGAACGCGGCGATCTGGATGAGGCAGAGGGACTCGGAAATGGCTACTACAGAAACGATGGGTTTCCAGTGCGGCGGCGTGATACCAAAGAGATCGTGGACTCTACCGTATACCTGGCGGAGAAGCCCGATATCACGCTGATTCCCTATAACTGGTATCTCGCTCTTATCGTCGCCGGAGCGCGCGAGCACCGGTTCGACCGCCGGCGGATGCGGCAACTGCTCGCGTTTGAATGCCAGCCCCACGTCAATCGGCCATGGGGCGGAAAGCCCGATGCTTTGAAGCTACTCCAGGCGGAGGGCGTAGATGATGATCTTGCAGTATATTTCGGAACGCAGATCGATTTGGCGCATCCGCTCCTGCCACGACGCAGAGCTGCATAGGACGGTTCTCAGGCCGGCGCGTCGGTGTCGATGTCGTTATGGTGAAGATCGCCGCTGGGCGCCGTGGAAGATGCGGCCGACAATGATCTCCTCCGAACCCATACGATAGAGGATGATGTGCTTGCCATGGACGAACTGATGGGTCCTGCCTTCATAGAGCCTGCCCATATTCGGGTAATCGCCGAGCAATTCAAACACCGCGTCGAGTTCACGCAGATACTTTTCGGCCTGAGTGTGGCCGAAGTTTTCGAAGGTGTGTCGGTAAATGTCTTTCAGATCGCGTTCGGCGCGATGCGTTATCCTATGACGCATGCGGGAATTCGGCACGCGCTTCCCGAATAATGTCGTCGATAGACTTGTCGCTGACGGGGCTCTCAAAACCTTCGTCGATGGCCGCCTGAATCGCTTTCCGCTTCTCATCAGGCGAAAGCGCGTCGAACCAAGCGCGCTGCTCCTTTGTCGGAGCCGCCCACGGGTAAACGTCAATGCTGATGGTTTCGAGCATGTTCATGAGAATATTATAGGCGAAAACGCCTATGATTGCCAGAAATTCAACGCTGCTCCTGCCGAACCGTGGGTCTCGAACAACTGAACCGGGGTCGGTCTTGGCGAGCAACCTAGCCGGCTCCCGGTAAGGAGAAACCGGTTGCTTTCTCCTTTTTGCCGATGTTGCGTCAGGAGGTTTTTGTTATGTTGTCTCAGGTCGATGTCGCAAGGACGGAAACGGCAGCTCGGCCAGTCACGACAAGGAGGGTCGAATGCTGAAAGAATTCCAGGAATTTATTTCCAAGGGTAATGTGATGGACCTTGCGGTCGGCGTCATCATCGGCGCGGCCTTCGGCAAGATCGTCGATTCCCTTGTCAACGACATCATCATGCCGATCGTCGGTGCGATTTTCGGCGGATTGGACTTCAACAATTATTTCTTCGGATTGTCCTCAGCCGTCAATGCGACCTCGCTGGCCGATGCCAAGAAGCAGGGCGCGGTCTTTGCCTATGGCAGCTTCATCACCGTGGCGCTGAACTTCCTCATCCTCGCTTTCATCATCTTCCTGATGGTCAAGGCGGTGAACAACATGCGCAAGCGGCTTGAGCGCGAGAAACCCGCTGCACCGGCCGCTCCGCCGCCCGCCGACGTCGCGCTGCTCACTGAAATTCGCGATCTGCTCGCCAGGCGCTGACCACGGGCGGCATTTGCTGGACCAAAACCCCGGTCGTTCACGGCCGGGGTTTTCTGTTTTCGCATCTGGTAAGGACCGCTGACGAAAACGCAGACCAAACGGATCCGCCCATGACCCTGATCGACAGCTTGCGCACCGAGGCCCGTGCGGCACCCGAAAGCGGCATTGTCGCCGTCGTCAATTACGGCCGCCTGCGCGAAGGCATGATTCCGCTCTGGGCCGGCGAGGGCGACCTTCCGACGCCAGCCTTCATCACCGATGCCGCGTCGAAGGCGCTGGCCGGTGGCGAGACATTCTACACCTGGCAAAGGGGCATCCCCGATCTCAGGCAGGCGCTCTCCCGCTACTATGCCAGGCATTTCGGCAAGACCTTCCCGGAGGAAGAATTCATCGTCACCGGCTCCGGCATGCATGCCATCCAGCTGGCGCTCGACGCGCTCGCCGGTGCCGGCGACGAGGTTGTCTATCTGTCGCCGGCCTGGCCGAATTTCGATGCCGCGGCAGCGATAGCGGGAGCCATTCCAGTCGCGGTCACGCTCGATCATTCCGGCAATGGCTGGTCCTGCGACGTCGAGAAGCTCGCGGCTTCGATCACGCCGCGCACAAAGGCGCTGTTCATCAACACGCCGTCGAATCCGACCGGCTGGACCGCCGATCATGAGACCTTGCAGGCCATCCTCGATCTGGCGCGCGCGAAAAACCTTTGGATCATCGCGGACGAGATCTATTCTCTGTTCCACTATGGCCACGGCCGCGCGCCGTCCTTCCTCGACATCGCGTCGGCGGAAGACCGCATCCTCTATGTCAACTCCTTCTCCAAGAACTGGGCGATGACCGGCTGGCGCGTCGGCTGGATCAAGACGCATCCGAGCTTGCAGCAGGTGTTCGAGAACCTGATCCAGTATTCGAACTCCGGCGTCGCCCAGTTCATGCAGCGCGGCGCGGCCGCCGCCCTTGACGAGGGCGATGCCTTCGTTGCCGAACAGGTGGAGCGGGCGCGCAAGGCGCGCGACCTTGTCTGCGGCATTCTCGGCGCCACCGGCCGCGCCCGGTTCACGGTGCCGCAGGGCGCGTTCTATCTGTTTTTCACTGTCGACGGCATCACCGATTCACGCACCGCTGCCTTCGACATTGTCGACAAGGCCAATGTCGGCCTGGCGCCAGGCACCGCTTTCGGCCCCGGCGGCGAGGCGTTTTTGCGGTTGTGTTTCCACCGCCGCCTCGATCAGGTCGAGGAAGCGGCACACCGGCTGGCGAAGTGGATGAAGGCAGTTTGAGGATTGGGCTGGACAGGAAAGCCGCGCGTTTGAAGATTCTGGACCGCCTCACTCTTCGGCCGCAGTAACGGCATGGATCCTAGGGTCTGCGCCGCGTCGCTTCGCTCCTTGCTCCGCCCTAGGATGACGAAGAGAAAGATGCCTCGGCCAACCTCGAAGGTTGGCCATTGCTACGATGCCAGACTCCAACTCTGTGACTAGCCAGAAGCCCCCACGCTTCGTCATCCTAGGGCGTAGCAGTCGCGAAGCGACGTCGCGGAGACCCTAGGATCCATGCCGTGACGTCGGAGCGTCGCGGCGTTGGAAGCAATCGACAGGCGCAACCAGCAACGGCTTCAGCCGCCTGACTTGGGGACCAGCAGGGGAATGATGCGGTCGCTTTTGGCCACCGAAGGCCGCCCGGCGGAGCCATAGGGGATGCCGAGCGCATCCCAGGTCTCGACCAGCGCATCCTGCAATTCGGCGATCAGTGCATCGGAATGGAACGGCGTCGGCGTGATGCGCAGCCGCTCGGTGCCGCGCGGCACGGTCGGGTAGTTGATCGGCTGGATGTAGATGCCGTGCACGCCGAGCAGGCGGTCGCTGGCCATCTTGCAGGCCTCGGGATCGCCGACCAGAAGCGGCACGATGTGGGTCGGCGAGTCCATCACCGGAAGGCCGGCGGCCGACAGGATCTGCTTGGTTCGGCTCGCCTGCTGCTGCTGGGCGTCGCGCTCGGCCTGCGAGCGCTTGAGATGGCGGATCGACGCGGTCGCGGCAGCCGCGATCGCCGGCGGCAGTGCCGTGGTGAAGATGAAGCCCGGCGCATAGGAACGCACGGCGTCGATCACGGCGCTGGTGCCGGTGATGTAGCCGCCCAGCGTGCCGAACGCCTTGGCCAGCGTGCCTTCGATGATGTCGATGCGGTCGGCCAGGCCTTCGCGCTCGGTGATGCCGCCGCCGCGCGGCCCGTACATGCCGACGGCATGGACCTCGTCGATATAGGTCATGGCGTTGTAGCGCTCGGCGAGCTCGACGATCTCTCTGATCGGCGCGATGTCGCCATCCATCGAATAGACGCTTTCGAAGACGATCAGCTTGGCGCGTTCGCGCCCCGCCGTCTGCAAAAGGCTTTCCACATGCGCCACGTCGTTGTGGCGGAAGATCTTCTTCTCGGCGCCGGAACGCCGCACGCCTTCGATCATCGAGGCGTGGTTCAATTCGTCCGAGATGATCAGGCAGTTGGGCAAAAGCTTCGCTATGGTCGAGATCGAGGCCTCGTTGGAGACGAAACCGGAGGTGAAGACCAGTGCCGCTTCCTTGTCGTGCAGGTCGGCAAGCTCCACCTCGAGTTCGACCAGCGGGTTCGAGGTGCCGGAAATGTTGCGGGTGCCGCCGGCGCCCGAACCCATCTTGCCGGCGGTATTCTGGAACGCGGCGATGACGTCGGGATGCTGGCCCATGCCGAGATAGTCGTTGGAGCACCAGACGGTGATTTCCTCGGCGCGGCCATTGGAACGCCAGATGGCGCGCGGGAACTTGCCCGCGATCCGCTCCAGGTCGGCGAAAACGCGGTAGCGACGCTCGGCATGGAGCTGGTCGATCGCTTCCTCGAAGAACCGCTGATAGTTCATATAGGCTTCCCAATTTTTGCGCGGGATCATAATCATTGGCCTGTTGGTCGTCCACCTGGCCTTTTTGGTCAAAATGCCACGCCCCGGACCTGTTCCTAACGATCACGGATCGTGGCCTATTCCCTTGATGTGGATCAACTTTGTTTCAGGACGATGCCACTAGCCGGCGATGCCGGTTACCACGGGTTTCAATGGTCATGCGGCGGGCTTTCCAGTAGAGCGGGGGTTGAGACAGTTTCCGATAAATCTTGGATAAGCGAGGACGCGGATGACGGTTTTGGTTACAGGCGGCGCCGGTTACATCGGCAGCCATATGGTCTGGGAGTTGCTTGATGCCGGCGAGGGCGTGGTCGTCCTCGATCGCCTTTCCACCGGTTTCGAATGGGCGGTGGCGCCCGAGGCAAGGCTGGTCGTCGGCGACGTTGCCGACCGGGAATTGGTCGGCTCGGTCATCAGGGAGAACAAGGTCGACGCGATCATTCACTTCGCCGGCTCGATCGTGGTTCCGGAATCGGTCGCCGACCCGCTCAGTTACTACGAGAACAACACCTCGAAGACGCGCACGCTGATCGAAACCGCGGTGCGCGAAGGCGTGCCCAATTTCATCTTTTCATCGACCGCCGCCGTCTATGGCGGAGCCGGCCTGGAGCCGGTGCGCGAGGACGCCCGCCTGTCGCCGGAATCGCCCTATGGCCTGTCCAAGCTGATGAGTGAGTGGATGCTGCGCGACGCGTCGATCGCGCATGGCCTGCGCTATACGGCGCTGCGCTACTTCAACGTCGCCGGCGCCGACCCGAAGGGCCGCACCGGCCAGTCGACGCCGGGCGCAACCCATCTGATCAAGGTCGCCTGCGAGACGGCACTTGGCAAGCGGCCGTTCATGCAGGTGTTCGGCACCGATTATCCGACGCCGGACGGCACCTGCATGCGCGACTACATCCATGTCAGCGACCTGGCGGCGGCGCATCGCCTGGCCTTGCAGCGGCTGCGTGCCGGGGGACAAAGCCTCGTCGCCAATTGCGGCTACAGCCATGGCTACTCGGTGCTCGAGGTCATCGACAGCGTGCGCCGCGCCTTTGGCCGTGATTTCGAGGTGAAGATGGGCGATCGCCGTCCCGGCGACGCCGCGGCGGTGGTCGCCAATTCGGATCTCGCCCGCGCCGAGCTCGGCTGGACCCCGCAACGCGACGATCTCGACCAGATCGTCGCCGACGCGCTCGCCTGGGAACGCATCCTGACCGGCAAGAACTCCGCGCGCGGCTGAGCCGGGTTCTCCCAAGGGCTCGCAAGGCGGGCAGCGAAGCGCTATTGAAGACGTTCGCGGCAAGGTGCGGAGGCGCCGCGCCGCGAGGAGCTCTTGGGGGATGGCATGAAAATAACGGTGCTCGGGGCCGGTGTCGTCGGTACGGCGGCCGCCTATTATCTGGCCAGCGACGGCCATGAGGTGACAGTGATCGAGCGCCATCCGGCGGCGGCACAAGGCACCAGCCAGTCCAATGCCGGCCTGGTGTCACCGGGTGACGCCACCGCCTGGGCCTCGCCGGCGGCTTTGAAGACTTTCCTGCGCGGGCTCTACAACCATGATCTCGGCATCAAGGTCAGGCTGCGCCTCGATCCCTATTTCCTCGCCTGGAGCCTGCGTTTCCTGCGCCAGTGCACGGTGGCGCGCCTGCGCGCCAACACCGACATCAAGCTCAGGCTCGCGCTCTATTCGCGTGACTGCATCAATGCGCTTTCGGAAGCGACCGGCATCCACTACGACGAACGCAAGAAGGGCATTCTCTACTTCTTCCGCTCGCAAAAGAGCCTCGACACCGGCACCGACAATTACCGTTATCTTGCCAGGCACGGCCTGCCGATCGAAATCGTCGGCCGCGACCGGCTGGTCGAGCTGGAACCAGGCCTTGCCGGCGTCAAGGACAAGATTGCCGGAGGCGTCTATTCACCAACCGACCAGACCGGAGATTCCAAGCACTTTGTCGACAGGCTGGCCGCCTATGCTGCCGAGAAGCTCGGCGTCAAATTCCTGTTCGGCACGACAGTCGAAGGCCTCGACATCGAGGGCGATCATGTGCGCGCGGTGATGACGTCGGCCGGCCCGGTCGCCGGCGATGCCGTGGTCATCTCGATGGGACCGGAGAGCGGCCTGCTCGGGCGCCGTTACGGCATCGACCTGCCTGTCTATCCGGTAAAGGGCTATACCGCGACGATTCCCCTGGAGGACGAAAGCAAGGGACCGACCATGGGCGGCGCCGACGAGGACCGGCTGATCGGCTATTCCAGGCTGGGCAACCGCTTGCGAATGTCCTCGACGGCCGAATTCACCGGCTTCGATCGAACTTTCAAGCCCGCCGATTTCAAGACGATCATCAGCACCGGCAAGGATCTTTTTCCGGGTGCCTTCGACGAGAAGAAGGCTGTGTTCTGGGCCGGTCTGCGGCCGATGATGCCGAACTCGGTGCCGGTCATCGGCCAGGCGCGCTACAAGAATCTCTATCTCGACACCGGCCACGGCCATGTCGGCTGGACCATGGCCTGCGGCTCGGGGAAATTCCTTGCCGACCTCGTCGCCGGCCGCAAGCCGGAGATCGACCCGCAGGGGCTGGTCTACGGGGGGTAGCCGTGTCGGGACCGCAAGTCGCTATCGACCTTGGCCGCATCGAGCGCAATGCGCGCACGATCGTCGAGCGTTGCGCGCTGTCGGGCATAAAAGTGTTCGGCGTCACCAAGGGCACTTGCGGCATGCCGCAAGTGGCGCGCGCCATGTTGCGCGGCGGTGTCGCCGGCATCGCCGAATCGCGTTTCGAGAACATCCGCCGGCTGCGCGACAGCGGCATCAACGCGCCGATCATGCTGTTGCGCAGCCCGCCGATGGCGCGTGTCGAGGAGGTGGTGCGCACCGTCGACATCAGTCTGCAGTCGGAACTCGCCACCATCCGCGAGATATCGCGCATCGCCGAGCGCATGGGCCGCATCCACGACATCATGCTGATGATCGATCTCGGAGATCTGCGCGAAGGCATCTGGCCGAACGACTTGATCCCGACCGTCGAGCAGATACTGCAGTTCAAGGGCGTTCGCATTGCCGGCATCGGCACCAATCTCGGCTGCTTCGGCGCCATCATGCCGACGCCGGAAAATCTCGGCCAGCTCGTTGCCCACGCCTACAAGACCGAGCGCCTGTCCGGCAGAAGCCTCGACGTGATCTCCGGCGGCGCCTCGTCGTCGCTGCCGCTGCTGCTCGAAGGCAGGTTGCCGGCCGGCATCAACAACCTGCGGGTCGGCGAGGCGATCCTGCAGGGTGGTGTCGAGACCTTCCGCGACACGCCGTGGGCGGAGCTCGAACCCGATGCCTGCCGGCTGACAAGCGACATCATCGAGGTCAAGCTCAAGCCGTCACGGCCGATCGGCCAATCGGGTTACGACGCCTTCGGCAACCAGCCGGTCTTCCCCGACGAAGGCGACAGGCTGCGCGCCATCGCCAATATCGGCCGTGAGGATGTGCTGGTCGAGGGACTGACGCCGATCGCCAGGGGGATAAGGGTGCTCGGCGCCTCCAGCGATCATCTGCTTTTGGATGTCGCCGATGCCGACCCGAGGCCCTCCGTCGGCGACCGCGTCGCCTTCCGCATGAGCTATGGCGCCATGCTTTTGGCGATGACCTCGGAATATGTCGAGAAGGCCCCGATGCACGACGTCGAGGATTTTTCCGGCCGTAAGATGGTGCAGATCACGGCCGGGCAGGGGGCCGCCGGCATCCTGGCCCGGGAAAGCACCGGCGCCCGGCTGGAAGCGATGAACTTCGACGTGGTGGAACTCGCCGATGTCGAGCGGCCGCCATCGGGGCTGGTCCGGCTGATTGCCGGCGTCGATCGTCGCATCGCCCACAAGGCGCTGACCGCGACGGCGCGCGCGACGCATTCTTTCGGCCTGATCTGGATCGATTCCATCGCCGCCCTGATGCCAGAGGACGAGGAGGGCATCGACCTGCCGGAATGTTCGGTCCTGGCGCGATCGCTCGGGCTCGATCACAAGGCCGGCGCGCTGCAGCCGCAGCTGTCGCCGGAAAATGTCGTCATCGTCGGCCTGCGCCACGCCGATCCGGCCGAGGCGCGGGTGCTGAAGGATTCGCGCGTGTCGGCCTTCACCATGACCGACATCGACGCCATGGGGATGCGCGACCTGATGCATGAAGCGATCCGCATCGCCACCTCAGGCACGCAAGGCTTTCATGTCAGCTATTCGCCGACCGCAACCGAATTCGCCGGCTGGGCTGCGGGCTCCGGCGGGCTGACCGTGCGCGAAACGCACCAGGCGATGGAGGCGATCGCGCTCTCCGGTGGCTTGCTGTCGATGGATGTTTCGGGCCTGACGGCGGATCTGGAGCCGCGGATCGGCACCGACGCGGTCAACTTCGTCATGTCGGCTTTCGGCAAACGGATTCTCTGATCAGCCCTGCACGTCCACTGCCGAGCGCCATGCGCTGACATAGTCGACCCAGGCCGGGTCTACAGGCGGTTCTATTCTTTCGCCCTTGCCGTGCGTCGCCGGCTGATCGGATGCCAGCAGCGCCGCGCCGATGCTGGTGCCGGTGGCGGCCTCGGACCCAACCACGGCGCGCGCCGTGGCTGCCGCCAGCATGCCGACAAAGAGCCGGTTGCGGGCAAAGGGGCCTTCGACCGTGGTCGGGCCGTCCGCGCCGATCAGCTCGAGACAGGTTGCCGTCATCAATGCCAGGTAGAACGAGATGGCGGCAAAGTGCTGGCCGCTGTTCAGGCCGTCGGCGTTGACCCATGCCGCGGCATGGTGCGGGAACGGCCCCGAGCCTTGCTGGGTCGACGGCAGCAGTAGCATTTTTCGCGCCAGCACGGCGCCGACATCATCCTCGGTCCACTGCTCCGGCTGATCCTTTGTCAGCACGGAGAACTCGCGGCCGCCCATGAAGCGCGCCGAGGGAACGGGATCGCCGAGTGCGTTGACATTGACCAGCGTGTCGCGCGCTGCATCCAGCGCAATCTGTTTGCCGCCGACCCCCATCGACACCACCCAGGTGCCGGTCGAGACGACGGAGAAAGGCGGTTTGTCGGAGAGAAGATGCGGCAGAAGCGAGGCGTTGGAATCATGCAGGCCGCAGAACACCGGCGTTTGCGGATCGAGTCCGGTTCGCATCGCAACGATGGGCAGGATCGGGCCGAGGCGGTCGCTGGCCGGCCGCACCGGCGCCATCAGCCCGCGCCATTCCAGCCTGTCGACCAATGATGAAAAATCCGCCGTCCAAGGGTTCCACAGATCGGTGTGGCAGCCGAGCGAAGTCACCTCGTTGGCGGCGACACCGGTCAGGCGCAACGCCCAGTATTGCGGATACATCAGCATCGCGGCGGCCCTGGCGAATTCCGCCGGGAAGCTTTTCTGCTGCCAGAAGAATTGTGCTCCGAGATTGAGGCCGAGCGGCAGGCGCGGCGTGCCGGTCTCGGCGAAAGGGGGGCGGATCGCGTCATAATCCGGTGCCAGTCTATCAGGGCCATCGAACTCATAGTCGAGCACAGGCAGCACCAGTTCACCCGCCGCGTCGACCAGCACGCCGGTCGCGCCATGGGTGGTGATCGAAATGGCGTCGATGCGCTGTTCGTGGTTGAGGCCGGCAAGGCTTTCGAGGATGAATGCCCACAAGGCCTCGACATCGTGGTGCGGGTAGGGCGCCTGTCGCACCGGCGCATTGGACATGCGGCGCAGCGCCACCTCGCTCAACGTCGCGGGGTCGACCAGCGCCACCTTGGCGTTGGTCTTGCCGATGTCGATGACGGCGATGTGGCGCATCGCACTCATGCCATGTGGAACATTGTTTCCAACGGCACGGCCACCGGCTCGTTGTCCGGCCTGGTTTCCATGATGTCGGCCATTTCAACCCACCAGCGCTGCATCACCGGATATCCGGGCAATTCGTCCATGCCGTGGTCGTCACGCCGCCACAGAACACCGAACAGGATATTGGTCTCCTCGTCGAGATGGATGGAATAATCGGAGACGCCGGCCTGCTTCAGCAGCGCGACCAGTGACGGCCAGATCTCGTCGTGGCGCTTCTTGTACTCGGCCTTCATGCCGGGCTTCAGCTTCATTTTGAACGCGTATTTCTGCGGCATCAGCGCCCTCCGCGCAATCGCCGCCAGACGATCGGCAAGGCGATGACGATGATCAGCAGCAGACCTATAAAGATCGACATGACGATGCCGGGCACATTGAGCAGGCCGAGCCCGAAGGTCACCAGTCCCATGATGAAGGCTGCGAGCACGACCCCAACAATGCTGCCGGCGCCACCGAGGATACTGACGCCGCCGAGCACCACCATGGTGATGACTTCCAGCTCGTAGCCCTGCGCGATCGATGGCCGCGTCGAGCCGAGCCGCGAGGTGATCAGCACCGAGGCGATGCCCGACATCAGCCCGGTCAGGCAAAACAGGATGAACTTGGTGCGGCCGACGCGCACGCCGGAAAACTGCGCAGCTATCGGATTGTTGCCGATGGCGAAGACGCGTCGGCCGAAACTCGTACGGTGCAGCAGGAACCAGTAGACGACGGCCGCAATGAGGAAGAGCACCAGCTCGAACGACACCACCCACCAGACATAGCCCTGGCCGAAGAAGGCGAAGCTTGAGGGATAGCCCTTGTAGGCCTGGTCGCCGAGGATGATGAAGGCGATGCCGCGAAACAGGCTCATCGTGCCGATGGTGACGACGATCGACGGCAGGCCGAGCCTTGTCACCAGCAGACCGTTGAAGGCGCCGCAGCCGAGCCCGACGACGATGCCGATCGCTACCAGCACCGGCGTGCCGGCGCCGGCCTGCACCGCCATGCCCATCATCGTCGACGCCAGCGCAATGATGGCGGCCACCGACAGATCGATCTCGCCCGAAATGATCAGCAGCGCCATGGCGAAGGCGATCAGGCCTTTCTCTGTGAAATTGAAGGTGAGATCGGACAGCGAATACGGGTCGAGGAAATAGGGCGAGGCGAAGCTGTTGATGGCGAAGATGGCGACGACCACCACGACCAGCAGCGCTTCCCAGGAAAAGATCGCCGAACGAAGCGGCTTGTCGAGCCGGTCGGGAATGTGGCGCGGAGCAGGGATGTCGGTCACGCCTCCACCTTTCTGAGGATAATGCGGCCTTGCTGGCGTTCGCCGCGCGCGTTGAGCACGACGGCCAGGATGATGGCGCTGCCCGAAATCGCCATCTGCCAGAAGGGCGAGATGTTGATGACCGGCAGGGCGTTGGAGATGATGCCCAGGAACAGTGCGCCGAGCACCGCGCCGCCGACCGAGCCGATGCCGCCGGCGATCGAGATGCCGCCGATGACGCAGGCGGCGATGATGTTGAGCTCATAGCCATTGGCGACCTCGACCGACGCGATCACATAGCGCGAGATCCAGAGATAACCTGACAGGCCGCCGATCATGCCGGAGATGCAGAAGACGATGAACTTGGTGCGGCCGACATCGATGCCGGCATAGACGGAAGCCGTCGGGTTTACGCCGATGGCATAGATCGAGCGGCCGAGCGCGGTGCGCGTCATCAAGACGAAGAACAGCGCAATGATCAGGATGGCGATCCACGACAGCACCGGAATGCCGAGGAAGGCGGCGCGCTGAAAGCCGATGAAGTCCGGGCTCATCTTGTCGGCATTGACCCAGGCGCCACCGGACAGGACGAAGGTCGCGCCACGATAGATGGTCAGCGTGCCCAGCGTCACCACGATCGAGGGGATGTTCAGGCGCCACACCAGCAGGCCGTTGATGGCGCCGAGCACAAGGCCGACCAGCAGTGCGACGACGATCAGCAGCGGGATTGGGATCGCCGGATGTGCTGCGTTCAGCATCGCCACCACCATGCCGGTGAAGCAGAGATTGGACGCCATCGACAGATCGATCGACCGGGTCAGGATGACCACCATCTGGCCGAGCGCCAGGATCATCAGGATCGAGGTGTCGTTGAACACCTGACGCAGATTGCCGGGGTCGGCAAAGGCCGGGAAGCGCGTCGAAATCAGGCCGATCAGCACGACGATGGCCGCCAACAGCCAGATTTCACGGTATTTCAGGAAAGCCTTCATGCCGCGATCCCCGCTGCCGTCCGAACCAGCGTCTCGGCGTCCAGCCCCTTGTTGTCGTAGACCGCCGCGACAAGCCCCTCGCGCATGACCACGACCCGGTCGGACATGCCGAGGATTTCGGGCAGTTCGGAGGACACCATGATCACCGACAGGCCCTGCGCCACCAACTCGGCCATGAAGCCGTGCACGGCGGCCTTCGAGCCGATGTCGATGCCCTTGGTCGGCTCGTCCAGGATGATCACCCTGGGCGACGTCGCCAGCCATTTGGCGATGACGATCTTCTGCTGGTTGCCGCCCGACAGCGTGCCGACGTCCTGGCTGAGCGAGGAGGCCCTGAGGTCGAGCCGCTCGGTGTAGGAGCGGGCCAGATCGAACTCCTCCGACATCCGCAGCAGGCCGGACTTCGATGTGCGCTTGAGTGAAGGCAGCGAGACGTTCTGGAAGATCGGCAGGCCGATCACCACGCCTTGTTTGCCGCGTTCTTCGGGCACGTAGACGATCCCGGCATCGATCGAATCCGCCGCCGATTTCGGCGCGAGCGTCTTGCCTTCCAGCGTGATCGTGCCGGCTGATGTGCGGGTGATGCCCGATATCGCCTGCATCACCTCGCTGCGGCCGGCGCCGACCAGGCCGTAGAAGCCGAGGATCTCGCCCTTGTGCAGTTCGAAGCCGATGTCGTTGAATTCGGTCGGATGCGACAGGCCGGAAACGGAGAGCACCGGCGCGCCTATCTCGGCCTTGCGCTGCGGGAAGATGTGATCGACCGCGCGGCCGACCATCAGGCGCACGATCTGGCTCTGGCCGGCATCCTTGATCAGGCCTTCGCCGACCATCTCGCCATCCCGGAACACCGTGTAGCGGTCGGCGATACGGTAGATCTCGTCGAACTTGTGGCTGATGAACAGGATCGCCTTTCCGTCGCTCTTGAGGAACTCGATCAGCAAAAAGAGCTCCTCGATCTCCTTCATCGAAAGCGCGGCGGTCGGCTCGTCCATGATGACGATCTGCGCGTCGATCGACATGGCGCGCGCAACGGCGACCAGATGCTTGTTGGCGATGCCGAGGTCCTTCAGGCGCGCATCGGCGTCGATGTGGCCGGCATGCATGGTGTCAAGCACTTCGCGCGCGTTCTTGCGCATCGTGCGCCAGTCGATGGTGCGCAATCGCGTGCGCGGCGCATGGCCGAGAAAGATGTTTTCTGCGACCGACAAATCGTCGAACAGCACGGTTTCCTGGTGGATGGCGGTGACGCCGTGCCCGAAGGCGGCATGCGCGCTCGGCATGGTGACGGCCTGGCCGTCGATGCTGATCGTACCCTCATCGGGCTGGTAGATGCCGGTCATGATCTTGACCAGCGTCGACTTGCCGGCGCCGTTTTCGCCGATCAGCGCCGTCACCTGCCCGGGGTAGAGAGACAGGCTGACATTGTGCAGCGCGCGCACGCCGGGAAAGCTCTTGGAGATGCCGGACAGCGTCAGGCGTGGAGCCGGGGCCGGAGGCCGCTCCTTCACCGCGCCGTGTTGGGCTGTCGTGTCCATAATCGTATCAAGCCCTGAAACAAGGTTCGTTTAAAGTCGCGGCGGGACGTGAGCCCCGCCGCGTCAGCTCGAGAGGACTCCAGATCAATAGATCTTGGAGAACTTTTCGATGTTCGACTTGTCGAACTGGAAGGGCGGAGCCATCGCAGCCGAGTTGGTGTCGTCGAGCGTGACCTTGCCGACGCGGCCGATCGACAGCGTGGCGCCGGGCTTCGCCTCTTCCTTCTTCACCGCCAGATCATGGGCGAGGTAGACGGCCGAGTAGCCGAGGTCGATCGGGTTCCACAGCGCAACCGCCTGGCTGGAACCGTTGTCGATGAACTTCTTGAACTCCGACGGCAGCGCGAGGCCGGTGACATTGACCTTGCCGATCAGGTTCTCGTCGGTGACGACCTGGGCGGCGGCGACGACGCCGACGGTGGTCGGCGCGATGATCGCCTTGAGGTTCGGATAGGACTTCAACAGGCCCTTGGCTTCGTCGGTGCTCTTGGCCGAATCGTCATCGCCATAGACGGTGGCGACGAGTTTGATCTTGGGGAACTTCTCCGGCAGGATTTTCTTGGCCGCGTCGATCCAGGCGTTCTGGTTGGTGGCGGTCGAGGAGGCCGACAGGATGGCGACCTCGCCGCCTTCCGGCAGGTGGTCGGCGGCAAGCTTGATGATGGTCTCACCGATCAGGCCGGTATCGGACGGGTTGAGGTGAAGCTGGCGGCCTTCCTTGGCGACGCCCGAATCCCACGAGATGACGGTGACGCCGCGTTCCATGGCCTTCTTCAGCACCGGCACCAAGGCGTCGGCGTCATTGGCCGAAATGGCGATGGCGTTGACCTTCTGCGCGATCAGCGAATTGACCACTTCGATCTGCGCTTCGGCGGTCGCCTTGGTCGGGCCGGTGTAGATGATGTCGACATCGCCGAGTTCCTTGGCCGCCTCTTCGGCGCCCTTGTTGGCGGCATCGAAGAAGCCGTTGCCGAGCGATTTCACCACCAGTGCGATCTTGACGTTTTCGGCATAGGCAGCATTCACGAACATGGCGGCTGAGAATGCAGCCGTCACCATCAATTTCTTCAAGAAGCTCATCGAATTTCCTCCCTTGAGCGTTGCATTCCATCGTCGCTGCGAGCGCGAGTTGGCCTCAGGCCTGCAGTGAAGATTCTTCCTTGTTGGTCGCGGATGTGCGGGCGACGATCAGCGTCACCCCCGCGGTCTCCAGCATCTTGGCTTCGCGATCCTCGATGCCGTCATCGGTGATGACGGTGGCGATGCGCGACAGGCCGCACAGGATCAGGCTGGAGCGTTTGCGGAATTTCGAGGAATCGACCAGCACCACCAACTCGTCGGCCTGGTCGATCAGTTTCTGCTCCGCCTGGATCAAAAGCGGATCGCCCTCCATCAGGCCGAGCGGCCCCAGACCCTGCGCGCCCATGAACATGCGGCGCGCATAGAAATTGCGCGTCACGTCATTGTCGAAGGGCGACAGGATGATGTTCTGCTCGCGATAAATGGTGCCGCCCGACAGCATCACCGTGTTCTTGGAGTGCTTGAGCAGGTGCTCGGCGATCGGGAACGAATTGGTGAAGATCGGCATGCGGCGGCCGGTCAGGAAATGCACCATCTGGAAGGTGGTGGTGCCGCCATTGATGATGATCGGTTCGCCGTCCTTGCACAGCTCGACGGCCTCACGCGCAATCGCCCGCTTCTGCGAGGCGTTGATCGTTTCGTTGACGGAGAAGGGCCGGCCGGCCAGCCCGATGAACTGCGGCGGCGAGATTGCCTCGGCGCCGCCACGCACACGGCGCAGGCGCTTTTGAACATGGAGAGCCGCGATATCGCGCCGGATCGTCGCCTCGGAGGACTCCGTCAGGTCGACCATCTCCTGCACCGTCACAACAGGCTTTTCCTGGACGGCGGACAGAATGATCCTGTGGCGCTCTTTTTCGTGCATGGTTCCTCCCTGCCTGAGCATCTAGGCACCCAAAACGCGCAGTGTCAATCATTTCCGATCATATAATTTCATTGTGCAGTGCAATATGATCGATATTGATCGTTTGTGATTGACAAGCCGGCTGCTTCCGTGGAAATTCGGACCAAATGGCCGCGCCTTTTGCGTGCCTTCGGGAGGATTTCTTATGCTCGACAAGCGCACCGGCGCGCGCCTCGCCAATCTGTGGGACGAGGCCAAGGCTCACGCGATGAGCGGGCCGGAACTTCTGGTCTACCGCTCGAACACGCTCGGTTCCGACAAGCGCGTCACCAATTATGGCGGCGGCAACACGTCGTCGAAGATCTGGCAGAAGGATCCGCTCACCGGCGAGGATGTCGAAGTGCTGTGGGTCAAGGGATCAGGCGGCGACAGCGCCTCGATCAAGCTGGACGGCTTTGCCACGCTCTACATGGACAAGCTGCGCGCGCTCAAAGGTCTCTATCGCGGCGTCGAGCACGAAGATGAAATGGTCGGCTTCCTGCCGCACTGCACCTTCAACCTCAATCCACGCGCGGCCTCTATCGACACGCCGTTGCACGCCTACGTGCCGAAGCCTTTTGTCGACCACATGCATCCCGATGCCATCATCGCCATTGCCGCCGCGAAGGATTCGAAGGCGCTGACGAAAGAAATCTTCGGCGACGCCATCGGCTGGTTGCCGTGGAAGCGTCCCGGGTTCGAGCTTGGCCTGTGGCTGGAGAAATTCTGCCTCGAACACCCCGATTCCAAGGGTGTCATCCTGGAAAGCCACGGCCTGTTCACCTGGGGCGACACCCCCAGGGAATGCTACGAGACGACGATCTCGGTGATCAACCAGGCAATCGAATGGTTCGAGCGCCGCTCCGAAGGTGTCGCTATCTTCGGCGGTGAAGTGGTCAAGGCACTCGACGCCACCGAGCGCCGTGCCATCGCGGCCAAACTGATGCCGAGGATTCGGGGCCTGATCTCGGAGAAGAGCCACAAAACAGGCCATTTCGACGATTCCGCCGCCGTGCTCGAATTCGTCAATTCCAGGGATCTGCGCCCGCTGGCGGCACTCGGCACCTCGTGCCCCGACCATTTCCTGCGCACCAAGATCCGCCCGCTGGTCATCGAATTCGATCCGGCCAAGCCCGATGTCGATGCGGTGATTGCGCGGCTTGCCGACGACATCGCAGCCTATCGCGTCGGCTACCAGGCCTACTACGACAGCTGCAAGCATCCGGACTCGCCCGCCATCCGCGATCCCAATGCCGTCGTCTACCTGATGCCCGGCGTCGGCATGTTCACCTTCGCCGGCGACAAGGCGACGGCGCGCATTTCTGGCGAATTCTATGTCAACGCCATCAACGTCATGCGCGGCGCCTCCACCGTCTCGTCCTATGTCGGCCTGCCTGCACAGGAAGCCTTCGACATCGAATACTGGCTGCTCGAGGACCTGAAGCTGCAGCGTATGCCGAAGGCGAAGTCGCTTGCCGGCCAGATCGCGCTGGTCACGGGTGGCGCCGGCGGCATCGGCCGCGCCACGGCCAACCGGCTGCTGCGCGAAGGCGCCTGCGTGGTGCTGGCCGACATCGACGAGACAGCGCTGGCCAGCGCCAATGACGAACTGGCCAAGGTCTATGGCAAGGATTTCGTCCGCCCGGTGCTGATCAACGTCACCTTGGAGGACCAGGTTATCTCCGGCTTTGCCGAGACAGCGGTCGAGTTCGGCGGCATCGACATTCTGGTGTCGAATGCTGGCCTCGCCTCCTCGGCGCCGATCGAGGAGACGACGCTGGCGCTGTGGAACAAGAACATGGACATCCTGTCGACCGGCTATTTCCTGGTCTCGCGGGAAGCGTTCCGGCTGTTCCGCGCGCAGAAGATTGGTGGCAACGTCGTCTTCGTCGCCTCCAAGAACGGCCTTGCCGCATCACCCAACGCCGCCGCCTATTGCACCGCCAAGGCCGCCGAGATCCATCTCGCCCGCTGCTTGGCGCTTGAGGGCGCGGAGGCGCAGATCAGGGTCAATGTCGTCAACCCGGACGCGGTGCTGCGCGGCTCGAAGATCTGGACCGGGGAGTGGAAGGAACAGCGCGCCGCCGCCTACAAGATGTCGACCGACGATCTGGAGGAGCATTATCGCTCGCGTTCGATGCTGAAGCGCTCGGTCTTCCCGGAAGATATCGCCGAAGCGATCTATTTCCTGGCGTCCGACATGTCGGCCAAGTCGACCGGCAACATCATCAATGTCGACGCGGGCAACGCCCAGAGCTTTACGCGCTAGCCGCTTCGCCCTTCTCCCCGTCACTATACGGGGAGAAGGTGCCGGCAGGCGGATGAGGGGCAGCGCTGCCCGAACATATTGTGGGAGGAATCAGCACTTGTCCGAATCCATCATCTCCGCCGACCTCGTCGACAAGGACAACGGCGCGCGCAAGCCCAACCTCGAGCGCGACTACGCCTCGCTCGGCGAGCGGCTCGACCGTCGCGGCATCGCCATCGACGCTATCAGAGACAAGGTCGAGAAATTCGCGGTGGCGATCCCGTCCTGGGGCGTCGGCACCGGCGGCACGCGCTTTGCCCGCTTTCCCGGCGCCGGCGAGCCGCGCGATATCTTCGACAAGATCGAGGACTGCGCCGTCATCCAGCAATTGACGCAAGCGACGCCGACCGTCTCCCTGCACATTCCGTGGGACAAGGCCGACCCGAACCGGCTGAAGCAGGCGGCTTCGCGCTTTGGCCTCGGCTTCGACGCCATGAACTCCAACACTTTTTCCGACGTGAAGGACCAGGCGCTTTCCTACAAATTCGGCTCGCTGTCGCATGCCGATGCCGGCACGCGCCGGCAAGCGGTCGAGCACAATCTCGAATGTATCGAGATCGGCAAGACGCTCGGCTCCAAGGCCCTGACGGTGTGGATCGGCGACGGTTCGAACTTCCCGGGCCAGGTCAATTTCGCCAAGGCGTTCGAGCGCTATCTCGACGCCATGAAAGAGGTTTACGCCGGACTGCCCGCCGGCTGGAAGCTGTTCAGCGAGCACAAGATGTACGAGCCGGCCTTCTATTCCACCGTCGTGCAGGACTGGGGCACCAACTACATGATCGCCAGGGAATTGGGCGACAAGGCGTTCTGTCTCGTCGACCTCGGCCACCATGCCCCCAACGTCAACATCGAGATGATCGTCTCGCGGCTGATCCAATTCAAGAAGCTCGGCGGCTTCCATTTCAACGATTCGAAATATGGCGACGATGATCTCGATGCCGGTTCGATCGACCCCTACCGGCTGTTCCTCGTCTTCAACGAACTGGTCGATGCCGAACTGTCCGGCACCGAAGGCTTCGATCCGGCGCACATGCTCGACCAGAGTCACAACGTCACCGATCCGATCGAAAGCCTGATGCTGTCGGCGGTCGAGGTGCAGCGCGCCTATGCGCAGGCGCTGCTCGTCGATCGCAAGGCGCTGGAAGGTTTTCAGGACAGTAATGACGCGCTGATGGCGACGCAGACGCTGAAAGCCGCTTACCGAACCGATGTCGAGCCGATCCTGGCCATGGCGCGGCTGAAGACTGGCGGCGCCATCGATCCGGTTGCCGCCTATCGGGCAGCGGGTTACCGCGCCAAGGTCGCGGCGGAACGCCCGGCGGTCGCCGGCGGTTCGGGCGGGATTGTCTGAGGCCGAGCCGGCCCCTCATCCGGCCGCTTTGCGGCCACCTTCTCCCCGCAGGGGAGAAGAGACTGGCGTCAGCGCTGACAACCTCCTATCCCCTAGGGGAGAGGTCGGATTGCCGCGAATTGCCCTTCGCAATTCGGTTGGCAATCCGGGTGAGGGGGCTCTTTCTCGTGCTCCCTTAATTGTTAGTGGACTCGATCAGTCCAACACGGTCTTCTAGGCGTCCCCGCCCGGAGAACCGCCATGCCTCTCAACCGTCGGACACTGATCGCCGCCAGTCTTTCCATCACCTTCGCCCTCGCGCCGTTGACGGGCGTCTTCGCCGCATCGCCGGCGCCAGCCAAGGGCGAGCACGGCATGGTGGTGACGGCCCAGCATCTGGCGTCCGAAGTCGGCATTGGCGTTTTGAAGAAGGGCGGCAATGCTGTCGATGCGGCGGTTGCCGTCGGCTATGCGCTCGCCGTCGTCTACCCCAATGCCGGCAATATCGGCGGCGGCGGCTTCATGACCATCCGCTTCAAGGATGGCAAGTCAACCTTCCTCGATTTTCGCGAGCGGGCGCCGCTGGCGGCGACAAAAACCATGTATCTCGACAAGGACGGCAACCCGGTGAAGGGGGCCAGTCTCGACGGCTATCTTGCGGTCGGCGTGCCGGGTTCGGTGGCCGGTCTGGAGATGGCCCGTGAAAAATACGGCAAATTGTCCCGCCAGGATCTGATGGCGCCGGCAATCGGCTACGCCAAGGACGGGTTCATCCTCAACCAGGGCGACGCCGCCTCGTTTGCCGGCAGTGCCGACAGGCTGGCGAAGGACCCCGCGGCCGCGGCGATATTCCTGAAACCCGACGGCAAGCCCTATGGCATCGGCGAGCGGCTGGTTCAGCCCGACCTCGCCGCCTCGCTCGTCGCCATTTCCGAAGAGGGTACGGATGCCTTCTACAAAGGCGCCATCGCCGATGCCATCGTCAAGGCGAGCGGCGCCAAGGGCGGCATTCTCGCCAAACCGGATTTCGAGCAATATGCGGTGCGCGAACTCAAGCCCGTGACCTGCACCTATCGCGGCTATGAGATCACCTCCTCGCCGCCGCCCAGCTCCGGCGGCGTCATCATCTGCGAAATCCTCAACGTTCTGGAGGGCTATCCCTTGTCCTATCTCGGTGCCGGTTCGGCCGAGACGGTCCATGTCATGGTCGAGGCGATGCGCTACGCCTATGTCGACCGCAATTCCGCGCTCGGCGATCCCGATTTCGTCGACAATCCGGTCTCGAAATTGCTTGATAAGGCCTATGCCAAGGATATCCGCGACAAGATCGACCCGTTCCGGGCCGGCGTGTCGCAGGATCTGATGCCGAAGGGCTTTGGCGAGAGCAAGGAGACGACGCATTATTCGATCATCGACGATGAAGGCAATGCGGTCGCGGTCACCTACACGCTGAATGGCTCCTTTGGAGCCGGCGTCGTCGCCGACGGCACCGGCATCCTGCTCAACAACGAAATGGACGATTTCACCCAGAAACCCGGCGTGCCCAATCTCTACGGCCTGGTCCAGGGCGAGGCCAACGCCATCCAGCCGAAGAAGACGCCGCTGTCGTCGATGAGCCCGACCGTGGTCGCCAAGGACGGCAAACCGTTCATGGTCATCGGCAGCCCGGGTGGCTCGCGCATCATCACGATCACGCTGGAAGCGATCGTCAATGTCATCGACCACGGCATGAACATCCAGGAGGCGATCGACGCGCCTCGCATCCACCATCAATGGCTGCCCGACAAGGTTTATGTCGAGCCGTTCGGCCTGTCGCCGGACACAGAAAAGCTGCTGGCCGGCATGGGATATCACCTCGATCTCGCTGACCAGACCTGGGGGCAGGCGGCCGGCATCCTGGTCGGCGGCAAGAGCCTGGCGGAAATCGAGAAGGGCGGCGGCGCGCGCTACAACGGCGCCATCGACAGCCGCGCGGCCTCTGGCGAGGCGCTCGGATACTGATAGCTCGGAGGAAAAACCTGGTGCAGCGTGGCGATTCGGGTTGATCGCCCGCTGCTCAAGTGGATCGGCTCACACCGATTTGGCCGTCACAAGACCAGCGTGAGAGTGGACGCAACCAGCATCAAGGCGGCAATGCCGACGAACAGCGCATAGATACGCGGCCGGTCGAGCAGCAGCGCGTTTCCGGATATCCAGGCGGACGTGGCGCCGCCAAGCGCGAAGAGGAAGCCGTTGCGGTGCCCGAAGACCATCGATGCGGCCATCAGCCCGCCAATGATCAGCGCACCGAACACGATGATCACGGCAACGGCATATCTCTCGAAATCATTGCCGCTTCCCATGCTCGGGCCGATTGCGTTCAAGGTTGGCAGATCGTCCGGATCGAAAGGGTTCGTCGACCCGTATTCGTCTTGACCGGCAGGCTCTCGCATCATTCATTCTCCGTATAGCGGCAACAAACCATCAAGCCTTGCCGAGCGCAACCCGATCGCACTCCCTTCAATGCGTTTGGTACGGTCTTCTACACCTTCTGGCGACGACCGCCGCCGGTTTTTTGATTCGTTGCCTTTTTCAGGCAATCCAATCCAGAGCGCGCCGCCCGGAGGCGGTCGTGGGACCATCCATCCTGGAATGCATTCGTGGAGGAAAAATGATGCGGGACGTGGATTGCGCTTCGCGGGCAGCGATTTTCGGCGAGCGGACGTCGCACGCCCACCGTGACGGTGCGAATCGTCTTGCCGCCATCCGGACGGAGGACAGGGCCGCGTCGAATCGCGGCTCTGGACGCGCGTCATCACAGGTTCGTGCGGCGCGCTTCAGATCCCGCATGCCAGATCACTGCCAGCCGAGGCAGCCGAGCGGCATGCATCAGAACTTCATGCTGAGGCTGCCCTTGATGACGCGGCCTTCGCCATAGATGCAGCTGAGGTCGGCATTGCTGCCGGCCTCATAGCAGGTCGAATAGTAGGTCTTGTCGAACAGGTTGGAGACATTGAGCGCTGCCTGCCAGCCATTCTTCTTGTAGCGCAGCGCCGCGTCGACCAGCGTGTGGCCGGGCACGTTAACCGTGTTCGTATTGTCACCGAAGCTGGCGCCGATATAGCGCACGCCGGCGCCGACGCTCAGGCCCTCGAGCACGCCGCTGCCAACCTCATAATTGGCCCACAGCGATGCCTGGTGTTCCGGCACCCTGGCCGGGCGGTTACCGACGACGGCGGCGGCATCGCTGGTTATCTCCGCGTCGAGATAGGTGTAGGCCGCCGTCATGCTGAGGCCGGAAGCCAGATCTGCGTTGGCCTCGATCTCCAGGCCGCGATGGCGGACTTCTCCGGTCTGGACCTGGTAGACGGGATTGGCTGCTGCCGTCGGCACATTGGTCTTGCGCAGGTCGAACAGCGAAGCGGTGATGAAGCCGGGGAAGAAGGTCGGCTCGTATTTCAAGCCGACTTCATACTGCTTGCCCAACGAGGGCAGCAGCGCGTCTCCGGACTGGGTCGGGCCGATGTTGGTGGTGAAGGATTCGGCATAGCTGGCGTAGGGCGTCAGGCCGTTGTCGAAGAGATAGCCGATGCCGATATTGCCGGTGAAGGCATGGTCCTTCTGATCGTAGCTGCCTGCACCGTCGAGTCGGTTGAAATTGGTGTGGTCGATCCAGGCCTGCCGGCCGCCGATTGTCAGGACCCAGTGGTCGGCGATCTTGGACTGGTTTTGTGCATAGAGGCCGACCTGGCCGATCGTCTCCACGCGATCCGTAATGATGAGGCTCGGCGGCGTGACAGGGATCGAGTAGTCCGGGTTCTGGGTGTCCAGCGGCGGACCCGCCCCGTAGCCGTTGCGCCCGTCGACCGATTGTCTGCTGTAATCCAGACCGAACAGCAGCTTGTTTTCGACCACGCCGAAGTCAGCCTTGTACTCGGCCTGGTTGTCGACGTTGAACAGCCTTGCCGTCTCATCCACGGTGAACAGCGTGCGCTGCACCGTATGTTCGTCTGCGCCGATGTATGGGCCGCCAAGCCACTCGCCAAAATAGAGCTGCCGGTAGTCGGTTTCCTGCTGCGAGTAGCGCAGGTTTTGCCGCACCGTCCAATGGTCGTCGAACTCATGGCTGAACTGGTAGCCGATCGAACCATGGTTGGCATCGAAGCGGTCGAAGTCAGGCGAGCCGGTGAAGAAATTGCGCGGCAGATTGCCATACTGCGCCGGCAGAAACTGATTCGTCGTCAGCCTGTCCCACTGGTAGTTGGCCAGGACGGTCAGCGAGGTCTGCGCATCCGGCTGCCACTTGAGCGCCGGCGCGACGAAGATGCGGTCGTTGCGGGAATAGTCGGTTTCGAGCGCGCCGTTGCGAACCAGGCCGGTCAGCCGGTAGGACCACACGCCGGCATCGTCGATCGGGCCGCTTATATCCAGCCCGGCCTCGACGGTGTTGAAGCTGCCATAGCTGAGGAAGCCGTCATAGATCGGCTTGTCAGTCGGCCGCTTGGTGACGGCATTGACCATGCCGCCAGCCTCGTTCTCGCCGTAGAGCACCGAGGATGGCCCCTTCAAGACTTCGATTCGCTCCAGCCCGTAGGGCTCGATCTTGAAGCCTGAGAAATCGATCACTTTCTGCGGCAGCCCGTCGCGATAGATCGCCGACGTGCAGAGGTCGAACCCACGAATCAGGCATTGGTCGAAGCGATCGTCGACGCCCCATGGCGAGATGGTGACGCCGGCGAGATAGGACAAGGCGTCCTCAAGCTGCCCCGGCTGGCGATCGTCGAGCTGCTTACGGGTCACCACCGAAATCGAGCGCGGAATTTCCTTCAGCGGCGTGTCGGTTTTCGAGCCGGTGGTGGTGTTTTTGGCGATGTAGCCGTCATCCGGTCCGACCGGGCTGTCGCTCTGTCCCTCGACATTGATCGGGTTGAGCTCGGTCGCGGCTTCCTGCGCAAGGACCTGGGTGCAAAGCAGGGTCGAAAGCGATGCGACCACGAGGCTCCGGGTCCGGCTTCGCCGCCGCGCCGCACGATATGCACTCAACCCCATCTTGATACCCTCACTGCCCGCAATGCGCGCAGGACCGGTCCGCCTTGCGCCAATTTAAATTTGTTGACTCGGTTAGTCATCTTCAATGTTGACTATGGAAGTCATGTTTCATAGTCAACCGACCATCGGCTGCCGGCAGCCAGATTTTGAATGCGTCGTTTTGGAGAAAACCCGTGCCTGAAATCCACGCCCAGCCGGCTTTCCGCACAGGCGCTGCGCGATGATGGCAGCCCTTGAATCCCACAGGGCCGACCGTCTCCGCGGTCGGATCACCCGGCGCGGCGCGCTGGGACTTTTCGTTCTGCCCTTTGCCGCAATTGCATCGCCATCTGCCACGGCGAAACCGTTGCGCATCGTCTGCCTGGATGACGGCCTGGCCGAGACCTTGCTCATGCTCGGTGTCAGCCCGGTTGCCATTGCCGGTCGCGACATCTGGGAGACCTGGGTGGTCGAACCGCCGCTGCCGCCTGAGATCGCCGATGTCGGAACGCTGCTCGAACCCAATCTCGAATTGCTGCAGCAACTCAGGCCCGACATCATCCTGTCCATGCCGTATCTCGACGGCATCAAGCCGCTGCTCGAACGCGTGGCGCCGGTGACGACGATCGGGCTCTATACCGAGGCCGGGCAGCCCTATCAGCGCGCGCTCGAGGCGACGCGCCAGCTTGCCGGGCTTGTCGGCAATGAAAGCGAAGGCGAGGCGCTGATCGCGGCGACAGATGCGTATTTTTCGGAAGTTCGCCGGCAACTGGCGCCGCTTTCGGCGCGGCCGATCTATGTCGTCAGCTTCATGGACCCGCGCAATGTGCGCGTCTACGGCAAGAAGAGTCTGTTTCAGGAGGTGTTCGATCGCATCGGGCTCGCCAACGCCTGGACGGCCGAGACCAATTATTGGGGGTTTTCGACCATTGGTATCGACGGGCTGGCGACATCCAGCGACGCTCGCCTCGCCTATCTCGAACCCTTGCCCGAGGGCGCCGGCGGCACGCTGACCGAAAGTCCGGTCTGGAACGCCATGCCTTTCGTGCGCAACCGCTCGATCATGCGTCTTCCCGCCGTCCATATGTTCGGCGCCCTTCCGTCCGCCACCCGTTTTGCTCGGGTCCTGGCGTCGGCGATAACCGGGGAGGCCGCCCGTGGCTGAGGATGCTGCGGCCATTGCCCAAGGGGGGAAGCCTGCGTCGGCCGGCCGGGCCTCCGCGTGGAGCTTTTTCAGCAATCAGCCGGTAGGCGCGATCCTGCTTTGCGTGGTGCTGCTCGCGGCAGCGTCAGCGGCAACCGTCTCAAACCTCACCGTGCAGCTACCATCGGCGCTCTGGCTCCAATCGCTCGCCGCCCCCGACATCGCCGACATGCGGCAGGTGCTCGTCCACTATGCCTTCCTGCCCAGGCTTGCCGTCAGCCTCTTGTGCGGTGCGGCGCTCGGGCTTGCCGGAACCGTCCTGCAGCAGGTTCTGCGCAACCCGCTTGCCTCGCCCGAAACGGTCGGCGTCTCGGCCGGTGCCTATCTGGCGCTGGCGCTGACGACGCTTCTGTCGCCGTCGCTGCTTGCCTTCGGGCGCGAATGGGTGGCGCTGGCTGGCGCATTCGTCGCCCTTGCCGCCGTTTTCGCTCTGTCCTGGCACAAAGGCCTGTCACCGCTTTCGGTCGTGCTGGCGGGGCTTGTCGTCAGCCTTTATGCCGGCGCCATCGGTGCCGCTCTCATTGTGCTGCGGCATGAATGGCTGGCCAGCCTGTTCATCTGGGGCGCCGGTTCGCTCGGCCAGCAGGACTGGTCGACGACGCTGTGGCTGTTGCCGCGCATCGGCACTGCTGCGCTTGCGATCTTCCTCATGGTGCGGCCACTGACCTTGCTTGGCCTCGACGATGAAGGCGCGCGCAGCCTTGGCGTGCCGCTCGGCGCCTATCGCTTCGCCGGACTGGCTGCCGCCGTCGCGCTGATTGCGTTTGTCGTTGCCGCTGTCGGCGTCATCGGTTTCGTCGGCCTGGCCGCGGCGACGCTCGCGCGGATCGGCGGTGCCCGGCGGCTGGGCCAGCAACTGGTGATGGCGCCGCTGATCGGCGGGGCGCTGTTGTGGGCTGCCGACCAGGCCGTGCAGATCGCCACCGGGCCGCAAGGCGACCTGCTGCCGACCGGAGCGATTACAGCACTTCTCGGCGCGCCGCTGCTTCTCTGGCTGCTGCCGCGCCTTGCTCTTGGCTCGGAAGCCCCGACCTTGATGGCCGCGCGCCTGCCGCGCGCAAGCCGGCCCGGCCTTATGCTGGCGGCGATCGGCCTGGCTCTGCTTCTGCTGCTCGGGCTGGCCCTGCTCTATGGACCGGGCCCGCATGGCTGGACCTTCGCCTTCGGCGACGAGCTGCAGCCTTTGCTGTCGTGGCGGTGGCCCCGCGTGCTTGCCGCGCTGAGCGCCGGGGCGATGCTGGCGCTTGCCGGGCTGATGATGCAGCGGCTGACCGGCAATCCGATGGCCAGCCCCGAAGTGCTTGGCATCAGCGCCGGTGCTGCGCTCGGCATGATGGTGGCGCTGTTTGCGCTCTCGGATGCCGGACGCCCGGTTCAGACGGCGGCGGCAACCATCGGCGCCTTCGCCGCTTTGCTGGTGACGCTGGCGATCGGCCGCCGTGCCGCCTATGCGCCGGAGCGGCTGCTGCTCGCCGGCGTTGCTCTGACGGCCTTGTTCGACGCGCTGATCCTGGTGCTCACCGCCACCGGCGATCCGCGTGCCATGCTGCTGCTCAACTGGCTGACCGGTTCGACCTATGGCGTCGATGTCGGTGACGCCTTGCTCACCGGTGGCATCGCCGTCTGCCTCTTCGCGCTCGCGCCTTTCTTCATGCGTTGGCTCGACATCCTGCCGCTTGGCCCCGCCGCTGTGCAGGGCCTTGGCATTGACCTGAAGAGGACGCGGCTTCTCGTGCTGCTGGTGGTCGCGGCACTCACCGCAGCCTCGACGCTGATCGTCGGTCCGCTGACCTTCATCGGCCTGATGGCGCCGCACCTTGCCCGTCGCCTTGGCCTCTCCCGTGCGCTGCCGCAGGCCGTTGGCGCGGTGCTCGCCGGCGCGCTGATCATGGTCGCCGCCGACTGGGTCGGCCGCACCGCCATCTTCCCGCGCCAGATCCCGGCCGGTCTCGTCGCCACACTGATCGGCGGCCCGGTGCTGATGTGGCTGCTGCGCCGCCGCTGACCTTTAGCCCTTGTGGAGATATCGATGTCCAAGTCGATGCCAGCCTTGATCGCCGACACCACGGTCCACGATCTTGTCCCGGCGCAGGGCGGCGCCCCCTGGCGGATATTCCTGCATGTGCCGTCCGGGCCGGTGCCCGAGGCCGGCTGGCCTGTGCTCTACATGACCGACGGCAACGCCGTCATCGGCACGGCGGTCGACGCCATGCGCGCGCAGGCCTTCTATCCAACGGGCACCAATGTCGGCTGGGGCGTCATCGTCGCCATCGGCTATCCCGTCGACGGCGCCTACGACCCGCTGCGCCGCTCATGGGATCTCGGCCCGCCGCCGGGCAAGACCTATCCGCCCTTCTACGAGGGCACGCCCGAAGTCCGGACGGGTGGGGCAGCGGAATTCCTTGCCTTCATCGAAGACGAGTTGAAGCCGTGGGTCGCCAGTCGGATCACGGTCGACGCTAGCCGCCAGGCGCTTTACGGCCATTCTTTCGGTGGTCTGTTTGCGCTCTATGCCCTGTTCACGCGGCCGTCTGCCTTCCAGACCTGGATCGCGGCGAGCCCCGCCATCTATTGGGAAGAGCGTGCCATCGACCGCTTTCTCGAAACCTTCGAGGCCGCCATCCCCGCTGGTTTGGCGGCGACCGTGATCCTGTCGGCCGGCGAGTACGAGACCGAGAAGCTGGCGCCGTTCCAGATTGGCGCCGAGGACGAGGAAAAGCGCCTGCAGCAGAAGAAGATAACACGCACCGACGAATTCGCGCGGGCAATGGCGCAGCGGCTTGATGCTCTCTCGGGCGTGCGTGCGCGCTTCGAACTGCACGCCGGCGAGAACCACATGTCGATCCTGCCGGTCACGGTCAATCGCGCGGTTCAGGCAGCGTTTGCAGTGAAAAAAAGGTGCCAACTCCCGAACTCGACTGAACGCGAAAACCTCGCGGGGTAGGGGTAGTAGCGATGGCTGCTATCTTTTGCACCCCGAGTCATCTCCGGGTAGCGTCCCTTTGCTTTCTTCCATTGCGCCTGTCCACGCCCCGCTCGCTGGGATTCAAAAGACGAGCGCGGGGGCTTCGAACAAGCCACACTGCTGCCTCTTTTTCTTTCCGGTTGTTCCTGAACTCAAGCCCGTGACCAAACACGCAGCTAACAGCATTCGCAACTGCCGATGCAAAGCCAATCATGGACGGATCGCCACGTTGATCGGGATTCCAGCCGTTGTTTCGAGAAATCTCATAGATATTGGAGGGAAAGCGCCAAGGGATTAGAAAAGCCTCAGAGGCCATCTCTAGAACTCCTTCAGAGCCGGATTCCGGTTTTGCGGGAAGGTCGGGAAATGGCATTCCAATCCCTAGGCAGAATGCTCCCCGGGCCAAGAAGGTAGTCATGTCAGCAATCGAATTCAGACCATACTGTGATTTGTACATCTCAATCAGCTTAGCGGACTCGGGTGTAATTTTTGACCAATAGTCGTGCAAAGTCGCCGGCACTTTAGGATTTGAGGTCCTCGACATTTCCATCAGATATAAGAGAAAGCCTATACGAAGCTTCCCATGGCCATCGTCAAACCGGACGGCGCAACGTCGCGTGAGTCGAGGTGTGCGTAACATTGTCTTCGTCAGATATGTAAGCTTTTCAACACCTTCGATGCATAGAACCAATGACCGAATTACGTCAGAATGGGGCACCGACCGAGACGCTGAGTTGAGGGATATCGCGAGGAAAGCAAAGTAGTCGCAGAACAGCTCAGATTTCTGTTGCTCGTTTATTTGATCCAAGGATCCAATTAGAAAACGCCCGCGGGTAGCTTGGCCATCGAATACGCCATCCTCGTTCAGCTTCACATCTATGGGGGGCCGAAAGAAGGACGCAAATTTCGGGCCGCTGCCGCTCTGGGAGGGCTCGAACATTGCATCGGCGTGATATGCGTCCGCGATCGTCTTAGCGAGAATGATGTCGTCATTCGGTTCAAGTGTCTGAAAATGGTGCCCTATTTCATGGCCTAAAACAAAGGAGTGCGCGAGATAATCGACTACTCTGCTAACTGACTTTAGACCGTCTGGGTAAAATGGTCGCCAGTACGGGTAAGGGGTCGTAATTGCCGAATTGTATGAGCGCCAGGCCTCCTCAATCCGCTCATGGATGCGTTTGGCGGCCTGTATCTCTCCCCAACTCGCGAGCAATTCTCCCGATCTGATCATAAACTCATTATAATGAAAAATAGGGTGTTCGATTTTTAGGTTCAGGTTTATGAACCAATTCAGCGAGTTTACCTGTTCGTGATCGAATACAATTATTCGTTGTTCGCCAGAAAGCCGAAATTAAGAAGAAAATTCGGTGGACGAAATTTCTAAAATGAAAAGGTCGCTTGTAAAATTCGGATATACGGCATCCATTAGTTTTAGAACGTGCGCGGTTCTTTCGAAATCTTCTTTTTTTATAGACAGAGAATCAATGCGATTGATGCGGCGGCGCAAGGATCGTTCAAGGCTGACTGAGATTTGACGGAGCTTCAATCTTTGCCACGCTTGTCGATAAAAGTGATAATTTCCTTGATGTCTGATACAGATATATTTTTGAACTTCATTTCGCCGATTTCAATCTCTCCACGCTTCGCAACCAGGTAACCCAGAACTCCGGTTATGATTGGCCCAACAGCACTAGTTAGTGGAACAAGCCATTCGGCCATTGCGCCTGCGTCAAATCTCTCAACCTCATCCGCTTGAGGTAACACGAAATCCGGAGGGATGCCCTCGGCAGCTCTGATCTCATCCCAATGGCCTGCAAAGGCTTTTGCTATGTGTTTCGGCACGCGGATTAGCACGCTGACGTCGTTTGCCACAAACCCTCCCAAAGCCATTGAATGGCGCCACGTAGAAAACATAAGTACATCGCCGCTGAAAATATTTGACCATCTTGCGTGCGGTTTCTTTCCAATCTAGCCGATCCAATAGCTCAGCGTACGACTAGCGACAAGGAGCAGGTTAACCACGCAAGCGAAGCCAATTACAAAGTGGCGATAACTTGGAGACAACAGGCATTTGCTAAATGGTGCCAACGGCGACTTCGGCCATGCCGCATCGCGTAGGTCTGGCTGCGGGCATGGCTGGTGTCAAATAATTCAACCATTGGCATGCCGATGTGAGCTCGGCGCCAGTGGAATCCAATCGGGAGGTTTGCTACCCCGCGATTTCTTATGCGGCGCGAGCAGGTCGGCGCCTCACGCCGTCATTCCTGTGAAGGGGAGGCGCTCAATCGGCGGTAGGAGACGCCGCCGAAGTTTGCCGTCACAAAATCCGGGACGGACATCTTGCGCTTGCTTCCGTCGCTGCAGGCGTAAACCGGCCAACCGGCATCGCTGCATTCGCTGGCAGCGCAGATGCGCGCCAGGCAGTTCCCGATAGTCAGCCGGAAGCCGCCCTTGCCGGCGAAGCCTTGCAACAGGCTGCCGTCCGCCGAGCGCCATGTCCGCGCACGGAATTCCGCCCGCAAAAGCAGTGGTTCGAGAGGGACCGCAAGGTTGGTTTCGCCGGCACGCCCTGCGAGCTGCAGACGGAAGCGCGCCATTGCAGTCGTGTATGCGGTCACAAGATCTGCTTGGCGAAAATAGGCGGTCGCCAGGCTGGAGCGGTCAAGCAGATGAGATATCCACTCGCCCGCCTCTACCGGCCTCACCAACGCAACAAAGGCAAGAAAGACGAAGCAAGCTCGTGACATTTTCCAGCAGCCATATCGATCTCGGCGTGCCGGCCCCCCGGTTGCCCTCCTATAACATCCCGCCAATCGGCGCCCGGCGCAAGCCGCTTGCTGAGGCAGTCCAGAAGGCCGCCGAGAAGGCGCCTGGAGCCAAGACGGTGACCCCGCATCGACGAACCTGTGCGAACGATGGCGAGGTGGAGGCGGCGTTTGCTGTCAAGACCTTCACCAGCCAGGGTTCCTTAGCCGATGCGAGCCGGCGGCAGCTCATACAGCGTGGCGCCGTTCTCCTGGCCGCGCTCGACATAGCCGATGACGCCAAACCATCTCGCGACATCCGGCCCCTGCAGCCAGCTGCGTGAGTGGATGGCGAGGTTGCCGGCGAGCGCCTGGATGTGCTTGATATGCCGCTTGCAAAAACGGACGGTCGAGGCCCGGAAGAAATCCTCCTGGGCGGCAAACAGCGTGTCGGCGGCGTCGCTGTTCTCATGCCAGGCGATGATCGCCATGGCCTTGTCCCCCTCGACAAGCGCGTGCGCCCGGCCTTCCTTCAAATTCATCATCAGATTGTCGTAGGCGATCTTGCTGTCCTTGCCAGCCGCCACGTATTCATCCGACATCCGCTTGGACAGACCGCGAAAGACATCCTCCAGATCCCCGAGCGTTGCTGCGCGTGCTCTCATTTCTCCTCCTGACGCCCCGGCAGGCAGTTTGCCCTAAGGTTGGGGGATCACCAAGCAAATCAAATCCGCTGGCGGGTCGATGAGCGCAAACTTGTTTCGGCCTATGATGTGTGTGGTGACGCGATGGAGTTGGGTTCTGCTAAGTCGACTTCGTGCAAGCGGACTGGACATCCCATCCGCTGCCAGATGCAGAAGGGCTTGCCTGCGATGGATATGGATTTCTACGCAAACGAGTATTGACTGTCTCTACGGCTGCCCATGCGCGGATAATGCGACTTCCCTCGCGAAAAAGTGACCGTCTGTACCAAGCAGATTAACCGATTGATTGTCAGCTGAAAAACGGTTCCCAGAGGCGGAGTGGATCCACCGACACGCGGGTTTTCAGCTCTTCCCAAAAGGGGGACATCAACCGAGGCGACGTTACCAATCTAACTATGTTCCTGTACTCTCTACGCCAACGTGCGCTCAGTCATATCGCTGCATCAGGGAGGATGATCTAAATGAACACTCATAGGCAAGTCGAGGGGCGTGATGAGTTCTGAAACTTCATCACCTTTTGCCGCAGCTCGCGAGGATTTTGATGATGTGATCCTAGCAGAGTACCTGCGGGGGAAGACGCAAGCCGAACTCGATGAAATGGCAGAGGCAGGACTTGGCGTCCGCAAGGAGAAGTTCAACGAGATCCTTGTGGCCGATGCAGAATTCTACCTTCTGTACCGCTGTGCGAACATCGCCGCTTCGTGGTTGAGCCTCTTGGCTGGTGCCCTTATCGAGGACTTCAATGAACTACCAAATGAGAGCAAGCCACTCGACGAGCAAGTGGCGGCACTGGCGTTCTTCTCCAGATTGGCGAACGATCTCTGGGCAATCATAGAGCTGTCGGAGATCGGGTTCGATTTGCAAGCCCGAGCGCTTACCAGGGGGTATCTTGAACACGTCGACGTGCTCATCTGCTGCATTCACGACAAGGAGGTAACTAAGCAATTTGTGAATGCTGTGGAACCTAAAGACGCGAACGCGTTCTGGCACAAGCACGTCAGCAAAAACAAGGCGAAGATCAAGGTGTCGAACCTGATTGCCAATGCGCTGGGTATGGAGAAAACATCTCTGGTCGATATGTTGCGAGAGGACGTGGAGTTCGCCGGTTCCTCACTGATTCACCCCACGATGTTGGCAGGTCTCTCAACTGCGTTTGGTGAAAAAGATGGTGACTATGACTCCTATCCGATCTTTCCGGCCCCTATCGCCGCGTCAGGCGGTATCTTTCGCGCAATCTTGAGCCATCTGCTGTGGTTGTGGTTCGCTATGGGAACACTACCCAAGACTGGATACGGTGAATGGCAAGCCATTCTTCAGAGCGATAGAATGCTGGATAATGTCGAAATTGACAAACGGTCCGCACTTTACCGCCGTACGATCGGTTTTCTTCTTGACCATCAACTCCTCATGAAAGTCGAAGAGGAAGATGTCACATTGAATGCGTGACTATTACCCGAACCGTGCGTTTTGAGTACCTTCGATTTTACCTCTAGTGCGCACCCCACATGGCTACCACTGCGACAATATACGAGACGACGAGCATTGCGTAGGCGATTTGCAGTAGGGTCATTTTTGTCATCCTTAAAATTGCGATGACCCTTCATGTATCGGACATTTTATGTCACCTGCGACAAATGTTTTGTCACGCATGACAAAAGTTTTCCGAATTCGGAAGAATCGCGGTGCGATCAGTGTACCCCCATACCGAAGAACGCGATGAGGTAGCCAACGAAGGCAATGAATGCGCCAGCGGAGAGGCAGAGATAGGCGATCTGGAGGAGGGTCATTTGGGTCATCCTTGATTCGAGAACGACCTACTAAATATTCCCAGATTTTCAGTCCCGCCACGGGAAAATTCTGTGATAATTCCCGCCACGGGAACCTGTGCATAACTGCCTTGGTGTTCCTCGCTCCGGCAGGGTTCTATGAAGGTGCGCCTAGGTGCGCGACCGCGGTCAGGAGACCCATTGACAGGGATCGTCGGGCGAAAGCCCGGAGTCTCGGGTCAAACTCAAAGGACGAACTGCCTTTAGGTGCAGCGTGGCATCTGCACGTCGCCGTCGTCATGGTGAGAGCCTAAGGCGAGCCTAAGCCATTTCGCACAAAATGACGAAAATCGAATAATCTAGCGATTTCAGCTTGAAAAAATGGTGCCCAGAGGCGGATTCGAACCACCGACACGCGGATTTTCAGTCAAACGTTGAAGATGGGAAATCAACGGCTTACGAAAAAAGACGCATCAAACCGGCGGCCGAAGATCAATCACTTAGCAGCACTTTGTCAAACCAGCCCGCTGGCAGTGCTGGCATAGACAGCCCACGCTCGCCGGCAGTCGGGGGGATGGGGGAAATCGATCTCCGGACAAGGCTTTCGCTCATCAGCGAAACTCGCCAGCTGTTCGGGCTGAATGCGGCGCGGCGGCTTTGGTCCGAGCTTGGCCTGCCGCCACCACCTGATAAAAATGGGCATCATCCGCACATCAGCGCCGTGACATCGTTTCTCCAGGTAGCCACCGAGGCCCATCAGCTGTCGGAGATCTCACTCAAAGAACTCTATGGACGTTATCTGATCTGGACTGAACAGGCGGGCTCGGCAGTCATCATCAGCCACATAGCCTTTGGCAAGTATCTGATGCGCAGCGGCTTGGTGAGCGTCCGCAAAAGCAACGGCTCGACGTTATACGGCGGCATCAGATGGAAGGTGCATCAGCAATGATGTCCAACCCTTTTCCCCACGTGGCAGCAACCGCATGGTCGGCCTGCATCTGCTCGTCCAGCACTGCCAACAGGCGCGATAGTGCCGATGTGTGGCGGCCCATCCTTCTGTCGGCACTGTCAAAAGCGTTTATGTTTCAAGATGTTGTGCAGGAAGTGCCGATAGTGCTGCATTTACGACCCTACGCATACGCGTATGGATTGAACACACTGACAAGGCGTTGCCTTCGTTCATATACGCGTCGCGTGGTTTTACTGCACTTGCTGCACTATCATTGTTCTATCGAAAGAAAGAGCAGGCGAAGCAACGACTTGCAATCTATCAAGCAAGTGCAGATCTCAAGAAACAGTGCAGATAAGGCACAAAACAGTGCCGATCCGCCTCAAACAAGCCGACTGACGCCAGAGAACGGCGCGGCAGCGCACCTAGCCCACCCCGTCACGGGTCCTTCCCGCCTCCAAACCCTATGCGGGGCGGCGGTAGCGCGAGGGTCTTCTAGTCAGACACACCGGAAAACTGGGTTAACGAAGTTAACGATGATGGTGAACGGTTTACCGTCCCAGGAAGGGAATTCCCATGGCAGAGCGTAACGCGATCAATGTCCTGATCCGCCTGCTTGGCGGCCAGGAGATGGAATCCGAGCTGAAGCAACTCGGCACGTCCGGCGAAACGGCACTCAAGAAAATCGACACCGCCGCGAAGAACGTGTCGCTGGCCAATGTTGGCGGCGCACTGCGCAACTTCGGCAGCGACCTGGTGTCGACCGTCGAGCGCGTTGCAATAGGCATCGCTGCCGTCCACGCGGCCGTCGCATCCGCCGCACCGTTCATCCTTCTCCTGGCCAAGTCCGGGGCTGATGCCGCCGAAGGCGCCGTCAAGAATGCGCAGGCGACAGGGCTGCAGGTCGATGCTTATCAGAAGCTGGTTTTCGCGGCCGGCGCGGCTGATGTCAGCCAGGAAAAATTCAACACGTCGATGGATAGCTTCAACAAGCAAATCGTCAAAGCCGCCGACGAGACGGTGAAAGGCGCCGGCAGGATCAGCACCGCGATCGGGCAGACTGGTCGCGATATCCAGCAGGGCGTCGGCTTCACCGTCGAGACCTTCAAGGATCTCAACGTCGAGGTGACACGCTTTGGCGACAAGGTGTCTGGCGCCACCGCCAAGGCGCAGAAGGGTGCCAAGGGCATCTCGACCGGCTTCGACGATCTCGGCATCAAGGTCAAGCGCGCCAATGGCACACTGAAAACCAACGAGCAGCTGCTGCTGGATGTGGCCAACGCCTTCCAGAAGATGCCGGACGGCGCGCGCAAATCGGCGATTTCACTTAAGCTGTTCGGAGAGGCAGGTGCCGAGCTGATCCCGTTCCTTAACCAGGGCTCCGCCGGCATCAAGGAATTTGAAGACAGGGCGGCCGATCTCGGCATTGTCTTCAGTCCCGACCAGATAAAAGCGGCGCAGGCGTTCAACGATTCGCTCGGCGAGCTGCAAAAGACGTTTGGCGGAGTGCTTCGCCAAGTCGGTCTCATTTTCGCGCCTGCCTTCACGGCCGGCGCCAACGCCTTTCGCGACATCATCGTGCGCAACCGCGCCGCGGTGCTCGATTTCGTCAGGAGCGGCGTCCAGGTCGCGACCGTTTTCGTCAAGGATTTCTTCGCCACGCTGGCCGGCCGGGATGCCGATGTCACCAGCAACAAATGGCTGATCTCGTGGCGCGATGCCATCGTCGGTTTCGGATCCGATTTCGCTAGCGTCGCAACCGGTGTCGTGATCCCTGCCATGCAGAAAATGCGGGCCGCCGCCGACCTGACGATCGGTGCGATCAATGGCGTCTTCGGCACCAACGTCTCCACTGGCGAAGTGCTGATCGGCGCCGCGCTCATTCGCATGGTCGGCGGTTTCAGGCTGGTCTATTCGGCGGCAATCCTGGCCGCCGAAGGCATCGCTTTCCTTAGCCGTGCCGCGCTCGCCACACCGCTCGGGAGGGCTATGGCGATCATCGCGCTGGCAGCCGAGGGCATGATCGCGGTGTTCGATCGGGAGAAGGCTAAACAGCAAGGCTGGATCAATTCGACCGACGCGCACAAGACGGCGCTGGAGCAGCTGAAAGCGGCTGTCGATGCCGTCAAGGCCGGCGTGCCTGGCGCTGACGAGGCGCTGAAACAACTGGCCAAGACCAATCTCGCCGCAGCCGAGGCGGCACAACTGGCCGCAGAAGCGCGAGTAAAACAGCAGCAGGACGTACTCGATTCGCTCAAGAGCGGCGGTTTCGAAGCTCCACTGGGAGCCGACATCGAGACACAGACCGAGGCGCTGGTCCGCGCGAATATCGCACTTGCAGGGACCGAGCGCAGACTGCAGGAGGTTCGCGACACGATTGACGGCAAGGTCGTCGGCAACATCGAGGATCTGCGCACGGCGGCCGAAGGTGGCGCGGCCGGCGTCAAGGATCTCGGAACGGCTGCTGACGCCGCTGCCACCAAGGTTCAAAACCTCGACCACCAGATCACCGTCATCCGTGGCGGCGGCGCCGGCGGTATCACCAAGGAAGTCTTCGACGTTGTCGACGGCGTCGCGCATCGAGCCGATCAGTCCAAAGCAGCGCTCGACGGTGTCGCCGACAGTGCGGAGACGGCTGCTGACCGGCTCAAGAAAGTCTCGGGCGAGATCACCAATTCGGTTCAGGCGGTGCCTGACGCCATCAAGCCGGATGCCGCCGCGTCGGCCGTCGATGGCATTGTCGCCGACGTCGGCAAAATCGCGCCAGCTGCGCAGGACGCTGCTGGCGGTGTCAACGATGCACTGAGCACGATTGACGCCGGGTCGGCCTCGCAGGCGGCCGATGCCGTCGTCACCCCGTTCGAAAGCCTGCCTGGCAAGATCAGCGCGATCATGGGCGGCCTGCAGAGCCTAATACAGGGCGGGTTCTCCAATCTGGCCTCGATCGTCAACAGCCTCGCGGGGCAGATCAACGCAGCGATTGCTCGCATCCTGTCGGCACTTCGGGAAGCGGCTGCCGCCGCATCGGCGCTGCGGGCGCAGGCGGCTTCATCGTCGTCTTCGTCATCGTCGGGTGGCGGCTCTCATGGCGGCTTCGCCGGCGGCGGTGCCGTGCGCGGTCCTGGTGGTCCTAAGTCCGACAGCATTCTGGCGTGGCTATCGAATGGTGAGTATGTGTTCACGGCCGAGACCGTGAAGCGGATCGGTGTCGATGTCCTTGATGCTTGGAACTACGGCAAGGACATCTTCGCGGGCCTGCGCGGCTTCCGGTTCGGTGGCGCCGTCGACACCTTCAACCGCTCGCTGGCCATTCCACGCTATGCAGGCGGCGGTCTGGCGACGGCTGTTGCTGGCGGCAGTTCGCCGGAAGGCCGCACGCCATTGCATCTGCATTTCGATGGCGGAGAGGTGATCTCTGACGCAACGATCGGCGATATCGGCCTTCGCCGCCTTCAGACCGTATCGCTACGCGGCGCTCGCGTCAGCGCCGGCCGAGCTCCGAGGCGCAGATGACATTTCCAAATCCCGATCTTGGACCGTTTGACGGCGAAAACGAGGCATGGCGCCGGCACATAACGAAACAGTTTGCGCATCAGGTCACAATGCCCATGCTGGCGGCACGGGAATGCTCACCAGCGCAGGCGGCGACCGCCTTCATGCACGGTTTCATCAACTGTGCTGTCGAGGATGCAATGGAACGCGGCGATGGCGCGCAGCACATTATGCCCGATCTGATCGAGAAGATCCGGCCATGGATCGAAGGGCTGAAGAATGCGGAGGGAACCGCAATCTTCACGAACCGACCGCACTCACGCCTGACCGTGCTGCCGGGCGGCAAGAAAGAATGATCGCCTGGCTCGCGTTCGCGCTGGCTTTCGGCGTTGTGCTGGCGATGGCTTGGTGGCCTTGGTAGGGCGCTTGCCGGCAGCGCGTGTACACGCTGGCGCGCGGCCCGGCGCTGTGATGGTCGGCGAGGTCAGCGGCTAGTCCGTGAGCCTGTTCTGTGGCGCGCCGCCTAGGCGCGTCACAGATCGCGGGGATAGGCTTCGATGCTGCTGAAATCACCGGCCTTTAGCCGCTTGTGCCGCTCGCCTTGCACGGCCAATCCGTCATGCAGCGTGTAAAGCAGCCATGTGGCGTCAGGCAGTGGCGTAACGATATGATCGTATGCCGTCTCACTGTCCAGCAAACGAGAAGCGATGAGGTTCAGGACTTCGGCAAGAGACGTAAGCGCGGCATCGACCTTGAGCCGGGTCGCGGGCAGGAGCGCCCTGGCGTTCGGGTTGATCCGCATGTCGAGGTTATTGTGGCCGATCCGATTGTTGCGCCAGTCTCGGCAGAAGTCCTGCGCGGTCATCGCGAGATCGACCTTCGCCCTGACAGCATCGGCCAGCGCCGCGTCGGAAATGAGAGTGGCAAGCCGCCGAACCGTGAGCGTTTGCTTGCCGGCAATCTCCGGTTTGTCGGTAAGTCTTGCGATGGCGAGGATCACCTGGTCGAATATGCAATCCTGCGCGACGCGGATGAAGGTGCCACCTGCCTTATTTAGAAGATCGACGCGCGATTGCTTAATTCCGAACAGGATCTTGTACTGACCCCAGACGACGTAAATGTTGCAGAGTTCCTGCACAAGTTCGGCATATATCGCACCGAGATCCGGACCCATGACCTGCTCATAATCGGCTCGTGATTCGGCTGCTGTCCGAGTGCTCATAAGGCTTGGCCTTCATTCGAGGTTGTGACGTGCCTTGGCGAAAAAGAGGGAAATCGTGTTACGGAATTCCATTGCAACTGGATGCGCCTCTTTTTCGATCGGACCTTGGTCGGCACGCCCGCTGATCCGCTCGAACATGCCGGAAAGATAACGGTCGGGATCGTCAGATGCCCGCGCGAGATCGCGGACGACTTCCATCAGAATATATTGGTTCGCCTGGTTGATGGCTTGAGCTTGCCCGAGTGTGTCGCCTACCTGCTTCATTGTGCTCAGTAAAACTTGCAGATCGTCGTTATCCATCATCGCACTTGTCCCGTCGTTTGAAAGGCCGCTGGCAACGTTTGGCCCTCTGCGCCAATGCGTCTAGACGCGTCAGCGCAGAGGATGGTCTCAGCCTAGTGGCTGCGTCGGTCGGCTACCTGTCGGCTGCCGACGTGCTTGCGCTCTTTCAGCACCTCGTTGATTCGGGCAGGGTTCACATGGAACTCGGCCGCGATCTGATGCTGATACCAGCCCTGGCGGCGAAGCAGCCACACTTCGATGGCTGCATCGAAGTCGATCGACTGGGTAGGGTGCGGATTTTCGGTCAATGGGGTCTCCTTTATTTGACCTAAAGACGCCCCAAGGCTTGACCGACGCGGTTTGACGGGACAGTTTGTACCCGCTTGACATAAGCCGCCTCCTGCGCCTTGGGACAACCAATGCAGGATGTGAATTTCGAGAGGCCGTCGCCGGGAGGGAAACCGCGACGGCTTCTTTCCAAACACAAGTCAACATCAAGCATCGTAGCACCCTCGGCACCGCGTCAAGCACTGGGCTAAGCCATCAACGGCTTATTTGTTCCTGTTTTGATCCTATATTGGCGAAAAGCTAAACCTTTTCAATGACATGATGATGTTTTCCACAGATGTAACAATCTGTGAATCAAATGGCGTTGACTTTGGTTTTCATGGGAAAAACTGGGGATAAACCCCGGCGCAACCCCTTGATCGGGCAAGATCAGTGCGAATCGGTAGCCGATTGGTCCGGTTTCCTCAGCCGCACGCCTGGCCCTTCGCCATTCTCGGCAACGAAGATCACGCCGGCCGCTTCGAGCGCTCGACGGACGGCCGCCACGTTATTTGGCAGGCCTGCAGCTGCGCCGGCGCTGGCTTCCATCCGTCGCAATGTCGGAATGGAAACCGAAGATGATGCCGCAAGATCGGCCTGACCGATGCCGGCTAGTGCCCTGGCCGCTGCGATCTGTCGACCGGTGATTTGATTGCTTTCGCTCACTTTGATCGAAACCTATTGACATAAATATCAAATTGAGCGAAAGCTATCACGCTAATTTGTTTCGCTCAATAGGAGAATACAAAATGCCGAACGCATCCTTTGCGTCAGCCGCCGAAGGCTTGCCGTCCGCGACCACCGCTCGCGTCGGCCGGCGATCGTTCATCGCCGCTCTTTTCGCTACGGCTGCATTGCGGCCCGCAGCGATCGAAGCCGCCGGCGCCGTTGCCTCCGTAGCGATGAAATCGCGCCAGGAGAGGATCAAAGCGAGCATTGAGGATCTCAATGCTTTGCTCGCCGAGGAAACCGGCATGGCATGGTCGATCATCATGCTTGGCATGGAATATCAGACGATCAACGGCATGCCCGAAATGCCCATAATCGCCACTGACCCGACGAAATATCGGGGCCTTCATGATCCTGCCGGAATTGCCGGCCCGCCTCAGCAACACGGCAAGCCGCAATGCGGCACTTGGGTCGCCCGGCGCGAGGATGGCCCGAGCGAGGGCAGGGTGACCCGCATCCCGATCTTTGCCAGTGCCGCCAGTGCATGACCTGACATTCTCGCCGGCAAACTGAAAGCCGGGGATGGGGAAAATTTGGGCCTCAAGTTAGGCGCATCCTCTCATCCGTGCTTGACGGATACAGCGTGTTGCCATATTAGTTGAAAACGGTAACATGTTGTATCCAGAGGCGGTGATGAAACAATCGTTCACGATGGCGGAAGCTGCGGACATCCTCGGGCAGAACAAAGGCGTGCTCAAGATATGGCGGGCGCGCGACATCTGCCGCTACGGTGGCGACGGCACCCGCATGGCCTATTCGCAGGTCGAGATCATCAAGATGGCTGCCGCGCTGTCACTCAATGGGATCGGGATCGATCTCAAGCGAGCATTCGGGATCATGGAAGACGGCCAACTCGGATCGATCTTCACTGCAATCGTCGCCGGCCAGATCTGGCCGCACGACTTTTGGCTGTTCTACGTTTTCGATCCCGAGCGCAGGGGCGAGCCACGCGTTTGGGGTATTGCTCGCCGCGAGGAAGAAAAGGTGATGTTCGGGGATCCCGTTGATCACGCGATCCCTAGCGAGGCATTCCTACGTGTCAACATGTCAGCCATCGGCCGTCGCTGTCTGAAGGACATTCAGCATCATGGATAAGGTTCTGGACTATCTTCGGTCGCGCGAATTCATCGAACGCCTCACGGCGACCCGCCTGGCCGCCCGCGTGGCGACATCGAAAGGCAAGCCACTGCCTGACGCCGACCTGGCCGATGGTCTCGGGCTGCCTGGTGAGATCGCTCAGATGCTTTTCATCTTCATTGAGGCATGGGATCTGAGCGAGGCTGCAATCGCCGAGATCGCTACCCATGTTGCGCCGAAGGCAGGGGAGGCGAAACATTGACCAAGGTTCGCACCCGCAAGAAGACCGGCGATCGTCCGGTCGAGCATCTCGACATAAGGTTCGCGCCGGCGTCGGTTGACGCCAAATCGAGGACGTTCGAGGCGACTGTTGCGACCGAGACGCCGGTCAAGCGCTTCTTCGGCCGCGAGATCCTGCTTTGCAACGCGCGCGCCATCAATTCCGAGCGCCTCGCCGATCTCCCACTCCTCGATTCGCATCAGATCGTCGGCATCGATAACGCCCTCGGCCGGGCTGTAAGCCATCGCTTCGAAGGCGCGTCGCTGGTGATCAAATTCCGCATGGCGAACACGCCGCGCGGTGACGCCGCGATGGCGCAGATCGCGGCCGGCACCATCACCAAGGTTAGCGTCGGCTATTTCGTCGACGAAGAAACAGATTCAAGAGCGCCTGACGGGACGACCTTGGCGACGGTGACAAAGTGGACCCCTTTCGAGGTGTCGCTGGTCAGCGTGGCCGCCGACAACAACGCCAACATAAGAGGATTGTCCAACATGAAACGTCCGCGCAGAGTGTCTGCCCCGCCGCCGATCGTTATAGACCAGGATGACCTGATCGAAGACGGCGACGACCTTGAAAACGATAACACGCCGCCTTCGCAGGCGCGCCAGGTCGCGCCGCGTCCAGCCGCCATCGACACCATTTACCGCCAGGGCGTGCTCGCCGGCCTCGACAGCAGGGCGCTGGACGCTGACCTGGCAGACGCCAGGACGGTTGACCATGCCCGCACGATCGTAATGGACCGTCTCGCCGAACGGTCGAGCCAGAGCCGCACCATTCCTGCACGCGTCGACGAGCGGCAGTCGCGGGCCGAGGAAGCGGCACCCCGGATCGTCGAGGAGCTTACGATTCGCCTTGGCGGCAAACCGACCATCGAAGGCCAGAACGAATTCCGTGGCATGAGCCTGACGGCCATGGGGCGGACCCACATGGAACTCGCCGGCGTCGCGACGCGCGGCCTGACAGACCGCGAAATAGTCGAGCGCATGCTTTCGCCCGACCGATTCACCGGGCAGCGCAGCATGCATTCGACGTCTGACTTCCCGATGCTGATGAACACGGCCGCAAACGACGCGCTGATGCAACGCTTCGGCGCGCAGCTCACGCCGCTGAAGCAGTTTTCGAAGTCCGGCAATGCGCGCGATTTCAAGCCGATGTCCTATATCCGGCCGGGCGAGGCACCGCTGCTCGAAAAGGTCAATGAGGGCGGCGAAGTCAAGAGCGGAACCATGGGCGAGGAAAAGCAGGGTCTGCAGGTTGCCACATACGGCAAAATGTTCGCCCTGACGCGCCAGGCGCTGATCAACGATTCGCTGGGCGCCTTTGCCGATTTCATCGGTGCCTTCGGCATCTCGGCCGCGACCACGGAAGCCGACCTGTTCTATCAGCTACTTTCCGCCAACAGCTTCGGCGGCAAGAAACTGTCGGACGGCAAGAACTTCTTCCATGCCGACCACGGCAACCTCGCCGCCAGCGGTGCGGCCATCACGTCTTCGGCGGCATTGAGCGCCGCGCGCCAGGCGATGCGCACGCAGATGAACGTCAACGGCAGCTGGGTTGCTGGCACCGTGCCGGCGGTAATCCTTGTCGGCCCGGCACAGGAAACGAATGCGCAAACCATGGTGGCGCAGATCCAGGCGGCGACGATCGAAGACGTCAACGTCTTCGCCGGCAAGCTCCGGGTCGAGGTCGAAAACCGCTACGAGGGCAACGGCTGGTGGCTGCTGGCCGATCCAGCGAGCCGCCCGGCATTCATGCATGCCTATCTCGACGGCACCAACGGGCCGATGATCGAGACTAAGGCGGGATGGGAGATCCTCGGCACCGAATTCCGCTGCATCCTCGATTTCGGCTGCGGCGTCTACGATTACCGGGCCGCCTATCACAATCCTGGCCCGTAATCAGGTCTGCGGGGCGCTCTTGAGGGTCGTTCCGGTCAGGCCTTAAAGCGCTGTCTTCTGCCCCGCTGCGAGTAGGTCAAACTCGTTTTTCAAGGGAAGCGGCGTAGACCGGATGAATTTTGAAGGGTCGATGCACATGTCCATTTCGACGCTGAACATTAGGGTAACTCCGCGCAGGATGCTGCCTCTGCGTGACGCTGCCGAGTACACAGGTATCGCCGCCAAGCGCCTCGCCGGCGTCTGCCCCGTTACGCCGATCGAAATGCCGGATGGTTCGCGCCTCTATGATATGCGCGACCTCGATGCATGGATCGATGGCCTGAAATCCGGTGACGCAACCGGTGATGACGAGCTGATCGGGAAGCTCGGCTGATGGCGATCGTCCGCGTCAAAGGATTTGCCATCTGGCGCGACCGCAAGCCGCCCTACAAATGGCGCTGCCGGCATCGCAAGAGCGGCACGATGATCGACGTGACCAAGTTTCCGATCGGCACGCTATCGTTCCTCGCAGAATGCTCACGCATCGTCGCGCTCGGCGACAAGGGCGACGATCCGAGGCCCGGCACGCTCGGCCAGCTCATTGGCCGCTATCGCGGCAGCGTGTTTTTCACCGACCTGGCCGCTCGCACGCGCGCCGACTATCAGCGCTGTTTCGATTATCTGCAGCCGATCGCCGACACGATGCTCGATCGCTTCACGCCGCCGCTGGTGGTCAAGATCCGCGACAAGGCGGCCGCCAAGCATGGCCGCCGTTTTGGCAACTACGTCAAGACGGTGCTGGCGCTGACCTTCGCCTGGGGCGTCGAGCGCGGTTATCTGAAGATGAACCCGGCGATGAAGATCAAGGGCATCCGCCGGCCGCGCGGCATGGCCGACGCGAACCGCCCATGGTCGGACGCCGAGCGCGATGCCGTCGCCGCCGCGCTGCCGGCGCATATGCGGCTGCCGGTGGCGTTGATGATGTTCTGTGGCCTCGATCCGCAGGACGCGCTCAAGATCCCGCCTACGGCCGTCTCTGATGGCATGATCGACGCCAGGCGAGGTAAGACCGGCGAGGCGATGTGGTTCCCGCTGCCGGCGCCTGTCGTCGCCGCGCTGGCGGTGGCGCCCAAGCATGATGCGATCACGCTCTGCGCCAACAGCCGCGGCAAGCCCTGGACGCCGTCAGGCTTCCGGGCATCGTGGCGTCCGATACGGCAGGAACTGGAGATGTCCGGCGACGTGCAGCCAGGCCTGACGCTCAAAGGTCTGCGCCATACGGTCGCGACGATACTGGCCGAGATGGGATACGACGAGCGCACGATCGCCGATATGCTCGGCCAGAAGACGATCGAGATGGCGCGCCACTACTCCAAGCGCGCCAACAAGAGCCGGAAAATGTCGGCCGTGGTCACCAGTTTCGACGCCGAAGTGAACAGGCGGCGAACAAAAACTGTCAAACCCGCCTGAGAAAAACGTCAAACCGGATGGTATCAACACCATGACCAGCGCCGAAAAGAGCAGGAAAAACAAAAAGGTAGAATGGTGCCCAGAGGCGGAATCCAAGTGAAGAAAATCCCGTTTTCCTTTCAGAGACTTATACGAAGGCTAGTCGCATCTGCTACCAACAGAAATACCAACAAAATATTTCTGTGGATTGGTTCGGTTCCTGCTATTTCTCTCAATGGCTCGCACCTGCACCTTGTCTCTTCCGGTTCGGTCTAGATCCTTCTTGGGTTATTTATCATCATGCAGGGGGTCGAGTGAAGACCACGGCTGCCCAAGACCACTCAATGAGAACGGATGCCCGCTTGCGGCCCAAATGCGCCTGATGTCGGTCGTTCATTCGCTGTGCAAATGGTCCCAAAAGCCGCCGTCGGTTAAGCTAACCCGCTACGTCGCGCCTTACTTGCACGCCCTACTTTCAAGCGCTCTTCGTACTCCTTCCAAGCCATATAGTCTTCCTCGTTGTCAAAATCGGGCTGTGAGAAATCGGTGAGTTCATCGCAGCTTAAACAGTGAAACATCTGCGATGCGTCCTGAAAGTGCATGCCGCACAAGCAGCCACAAAACGGGCAGCACTCTTCAAGCTCGAGGTTGCTCCAGTCCCAGACGCCGAGATATTCAGGTACGCCGTCACGATCGTGACCGACGACTTCAAAGGCATCTGCATTCTTTTCGACGAAACCCTTGATGCCCGCGCGTTTCAGATCCTCGAGAATGTCGGCGGGTTGAAGGTAGAACCACTCTCTGGCGCTACTCCCTCCATGCCGGCCAATGTTATGCGCTGCATATTTCTCGTGGAGCCGCCTTTCCGTTTCGGCCTCATTCTCCGCTTCGATCCACCCCACTACCTTTAGCGGGCGCGAGTTGCCGGTCTGTAAGGCACCTCGACGACCTCTAAGGTTCGTCGCGCGACCGATCTTCATCCGCCAATCGGCGTTATTCTCCTCGAGGATGAAATAAATGGGCATCGCTAATCGCCTCCCATGTCAAACAAGCTACGCGGCTCTTACGCACTCACATGTCAGACGTTAAGGTAGAATTTTCGTGCGCCCCGAAAATCGGCGGGGTATGCCCATCCTCTATCCGGCCGCCGCGCTTCACCATTCAATAGGCCGGACTACACGCTGCCGCTTCGAGTAGCCCTCCGGAGCTGGCACGACCAGCCCGGCGATCCGTTCCGGCTCTTCGCTCAATTGCGTGTGGCCCATCCCGTGCAGAAGCCCGAAGACAAGCCCGTAGAGGTCATCCGCCACGCCCCGTCCCCTTCAGGATAACGCGCACGAATGCAAACATCCGCGTAAACAGGTAATCGACATGATCCGGAGAGATCAGCACCTCCTGCGTCGTCTCGGAATGACGAATGCGGAAGCTGTTCCCGATCGTCGTCAGCTCGGCAGCCTCCCGGCCAAGAGCGTTCCGGAACCCAGAGTCCTGAGTGGCGACGCGGTCCAGCAGCGCATCGGCCTGGGCGCGCTTATTGGCGCCGGGTTCCAGCGTCTTCAGCCGTTCAAAAGCATCCCACAGCTTCTCCAGCGCGTCCTGCCGGTCCTCGGGCTTTGGCGAGAGAAACCGTTGCCGAGCGGCTTCGAGCAGCCGGTCGGTTTCCGCATCGCCCGTCTGAAACATCGCCCAACCGAGCGCATTGGCGATCGGCTGGGGGAGGAGGCGGCGAGCCTGCCCGATCGGTGTTAGCTCATAAGCGACCGCGTTGCGACGAAACAGGAGATTCACGTCCGCCACAAATCGCGTGAGGCCAGCATCGCGGTTCCAGCTCAAGTGATGGTGGCCGAAGTAGGAGTGATAACTGCCCTTGATCGGTTCGCCCACGGCGCTGGCGCAAAACTCGAGCAGATCGAGGATCACCGGCGTATCGGGCACTTCGTTTGCGGAGAGCGGCCACAGAATCCACGGCACCTCGGCGCCCAGCACCCGGCTGAAGGCCTGAGCATCACATCCGTACGGACCGTTGCCGTCGGGACACTGTTCCGGAAAGCGCAGGCCAAACGAGCCGTCGCCGATCCTCGTCTGGATCAAGCTGTAAAGGCCAGCCCACAGACGCGCATCAATAGCGTAAATGGTTGCGGGACGTGCTCCGTATTCCCGATCGGTAAAATAGGTCGACACCCTTTCCCCCATCATCGCTTCTCAGCACGGTTCTCCTCCTGGCAATGTCTGCGCATCGCTTGATCGGCGTCTCGAAGGCTCCGCGTGGTCCAGCAGCAGGCCGCTCCCCACCTCAGGAGGAAATTGCGAGGCGGTATTGTTAATTAACAGCAGTTGGAGTCAGCAGATCATTACGCTCTGCTCTCGATCTACAAAGGATGCGCATGTTTCACAAGCGGACAGGAAGCGCGGCGCGTGATGAAAGGCTTCAGCTTTGAATTCCAACCGGCCACCCGTAGAGAAACAGCGGCGTTGAGCATTAACGGGCCTGCCCGAACGGCTGATTTTCCCCAAAGGCTGTCGTCGATAGATCGATGGGGTCGCCTGCCGACGGGCATCTATCGGCTGGGCACGTCCTATAACCGGACAGTCCACTTGCGGCCCCAATCATACCGCCCCCACGGCCAGGGCATGGCATGCTGGACGGAAAGTCACTCTCGTTTGCCTCCAGCCGATTGCGATGTTGCCACTGTTTGGCTCTCGGTTCGGTGCTCGTGCAAATTTGCAGCGGCTATTTTCGCTCTGTTTCCTGACGGACGTCGTCGACCACCACGACTGATTGGTCAGTTCTCGTGCGCAACCAACCCCTCCGCCGCTCGTTGGTTCGTTGCTTTGCGAGAATCTCCCCTTGGCCGTTCAATGCCGTCGACCTCGATACGCAAGTTCGACTATGACCGTAACAACAGGGTACTCTCGGTTTGGTTTGTCGCCAGCGGGAAGCACTACGAGTTCTCGGACGTACCGCCTGAGATCTTTACCGCGTTCAAATCTGCCTTCGCCAAAGGCCGTTATTTCAACGAGCACATCCGCAATCACTTCCGGCACCGCTTAGTCGGACCTGCGAGTTTCAAGGATTAGGGGCTTCTCGCCGCTGCGCGAGGCGCTAAATCGCCTGCAGGCCGAGCGGCTGGTGACGGCGGAATCGCTGCGCGGTTTTCGCGTGGTGCCACTCTCTCTCGACGAGTTGCGCGATGCTATGTCGGTGCGCATGATGGTCGAGACGCAGGCGCTGCGCGCTGCGATCCGCAATGACGACGATGCCTGGGCGACGGGGATCGTCTCGTCGCTCTACGCCCTCAACGTCCAGGCTGGACGCACCGGACCTGAGGCTGACATCTGGACTCTCGAGGCGAGGCATTACGCGTTCCACCGCGCCCTGTTGGCGGCGTGCAAATTGCCGTGGACGTTGGAATTCGCTTCGACCGCCTCCACGCGGCGACGGAGCGCTACCGCATCCCGATCCTTTTGGCCGCCTCGCACCCGGCCGGCCGCGACGTGCAAGCCGAACACAGCGCCCTAAGAAGAACTGGCTTAATCTTCTCGACGTGATTTCAAACCCCAGCGCATCCAGCACAAACTGTATCGATCGGAGCAAAGGCGGCGCCGCCTTTATCCAGTGATGGCTTACCGTGGTTGCCGCCTCTGGCGCATCTGCAAACGGATGAAGGGGCGTGTGGTGAGCAATACGGTGTCCTCTCGATCGACTGACAATGCAGACCTCGATAGGCTCGAAGGCGAGGCCCGTTTGGCCGCAGCTAGAGCCAAGTTGCTCACGGCGGAACATGTAACGCAGGATGGCAACAAAAAGACATGGTGGAAGGATGGGCAACTCAACCTGTTAATCATTGGTGGTATCGTGACGATCATGGGCAATCTCGGGGTTGCCGCCTACAACGGTTATGAAACGCGCTCTGAAGATAGATTGAAGGCCGTTAACGATCTCGACTTGCAGCGTGAAAGGGCAAAGTCAGACCTGCTGTTAAGTGCCATGCGGACCAACGATTCGAAGGCGGCGCAACAGAACAACCTGTTTTTTATTGATTCTGGACTTATTGCAGACCCGGGCGACAAATTGAAAAAAGCAGTCACGAAGTACTTTCCGGTTTTGCCTGCCCCCAGCGGTGCTGTGCCATCCTTCCTCGACCCTTCTGACTACGCGCAAGCCTTCTGGCAGGTTTCCCTAGACGCCAGCCAGATGTCCATGATCGACAACGAAGCCAACAAGATCACGGCCGGGCGCCAGACATTCGAAACCGTAGCCAAAGCAACCCATGCCCCTTGGTACGTCGTGGGCGTTGTATGGATGTTGGAGACCGGAGGCGATTTCAGCACTCACCTTCACAACGGCGATCCGCTCACGGCCCAAACAGTTCATGTCCCCGCCGGACGACCGCTCCAGGGGCAGCCTCCGTTTACGTGGCAGGCAAGCGCGATCGACGCGATCAAGCTTTACAAATTGGACAACGCTGACACGCTCGACCTAGGCGACATGCTAGATCGGCTCGAGGGATACAATGGCTATGGCTACCGTCGCCATCAGGTGTCGTCGCCGTTCCTTTGGGCTTTCACGAGTGGCTACGCTGGTGGATCGTACGTGGCAGACGGCGTCTTTGCGTCAGATGTGAAATGGGCAAGACCGGGAGCCGTTGCCTTGCTGCGCCGTCTCCAGGATCGCAGAGCGATTAACTTGAAGGGGACAAACTAGACTGGCTAGCTGCTTCGCGCCGCTTATCCACACCGACATCAGCTTCGCGAGACAGTGTATTGGGCCTGTTGTCCTATTTGCATAGGGGCTGATTGAAATTGGCGGGTGGGATTACCGGCGTATGCGTGTTGTAGAGCCGGACTGACGAGATGGAATAAGAAGCAAGGATGACGACCGGCCAGATTTGCATCGATGGAAACCACTCCCGTGGTGCTCATCAATCACCTTGCATGTTGCGCTGACATTGGGCCGCGCGGCCGACCTGTTTCAGGACAACGCCTGACGAGCAGGTATCGGTCTAGCCATCTTTCAGAATTTCGCCCCGATGGGACCTCTATGGTACCGAGGATCATCAGAAACGCAGATGCGGCACCCGATCGAAGTAGCAAGCCGAATATTACCCGAAAAAGCCTAAGCGAACGCGGATACCATGCTTTAAGAAAGTTTGACTTGTGCATGACCCGTCGCTGTCAAATCGAGCAATTGCTGTTATCAGAGTGTAGGCTAGGAAGATCGCGATCGGGGGAGGCGATGCCAACTGTAATTGTACCCGGCGCCAGCACTGAGGTTCGAACTCGGGTAGAGTCCCTCTTGGCCTCCCTCTTTGAGCAGGCATTAGGAATTGAGAGTCTAATCCTCAGCCCGATATGCGCCCACGTCCTGCTCGAATGCGCGAGGTATTTGCCGGAGAAGGTCAGAGAACGCGAAATACTTTCCACGTCGACTGTATTTTTGACAACCCTCCTTATGGCCCGCAGGCTTGCCACTACTGTTTCTGACGATGCCGAACGGTTGAGCGACGAGTTCGATCAATTACGCCGTTGGGGCGAGCTCGTTCGGGGGGGCTTCTCCAGTCGCCTCGACGCCGCGGCCGAGAGTTTCTTTCAAAAAATCCCTGTACCGGACATTGAGTTGTTCAGGGGGATCGCGCCGGCAACTAGCCTCGTGGGCGTCCGCCTTGGTCCCGGGTTGACACATGTCTTCCAGGCCTGCGGCAGCAAGCGAGAAGTAAGGCTAACGGATATCGTCCTGCGAAGTCTCGATGACCCGGAAGCTCGCCTGCCGACGCGTATCGAAGAATGGCAGTTGGGTGCCCTGGTGAGGGGGATGAAGGGAGTCGCGAAGACTAAGGCGGGGCGCATCCCAAGGATGGTCAGGGAGGCAGATGACAAAGAGTTGTCGCTTTTCGTTCAAGATTACGCAGAAGCTCTGGCAACAATCCTGCGCAGCGCTGAGGACGAATTCACTTTTGCCCTCTTTGGGCCATGGGGCAGCGGAAAGACCACGCTCACGCGGCTGCTGAAGCCTTTGCTAGAATCCCCGGAAGACTTCGTCACACAGACTGGAGCACCCCAACAACCGTTTGCTAAGCTGCGCTACGAGGTCGTAGGCCACAATGCCTGGAAGTACCGTCAGGCGCCTGAAGCATGGGTGTACCTCTACAAGAGCCTCGTCGAGCGTGCGGGGGCCAGCCTGCGCAGTTTCGATAGGATGGCTCTGGCGGCCAGAGCGTCCCATTTTCTCTATGGGCCATGGCCGCTCGTCGGCGCGCTGATGTCGCTCGCCCTATTGGCGATCCCTCTCAGCGCAACTTTGCAACTCGCAGCTGTACTGGGAGCCCTGATCGGGACAGGCGCGCTCGCTCACATGGCCGTAATCGCTCCCAAGGTGCAAACCAAGGTCAGAGCCATTTTCGCGAAGAACGCCAGGCTGAGCACTGGGCCGGAGCGGCTCGGTATGCTGGCACTGGTCGGGGAGGACGTGAAAGCGTTGCTGTCGGCTTGGACGAAGAAACCGCCCGACGTTCCGTCGGAGGGTGACGGAAGGAGCGAGTTTCCATCGACCAACGGGCAGAGGCGGTCCGTGCGGACCACGCTGGTGTTCCCCCTACTGATATTGGCAGCCGTGGCAATTGGCTGGGCCTACGGTCTGTGCACATCGCCCCAGCCCCGAGAGGGTGGCTTTCTCATCCGGAGCCTTGAGGCGATCGCCCAAATCCTCGACGGCGGCGTTGGCGAAGGATTGCATAATGAAACCGTGGGGCCCAAAAGCGCGCACAACCAGAAATCCGAAGAGCGTGCGGCAACCAATCCGGAAAACTGGATACTCTTGGCCTGGATTGGACTTGTCTTGGTCACCATCCTGGGCCCCTGGTGGATTTCCGCGCCCGGACCAGACCGTGTGCTGTTGATCGTCGACGACCTAGACCGATGCAGCCCAGACGACATGCTGACTGTAATTGAGAACATGAAATTGTTGGTCGACGACCCGGTTCTCAGGAACAGATTGCAAGTGCTGATGCTGGTCGACGAACGGGTTCTGGCGTTTGCTATTGCCAAGCACTACACGGACATGATCGACGAACGCGCCGCCGACATTGTCGGAGCTAGTGCCGCTAACGCCAGGCTGATTGCGAAGCAAGAGATCGTTGCCGAGCAGAACGAAAAGCTGTTTGCCTGCCACGTCCGCTTCCCGGCGCTGAGTGATCGCGACGTAGCGGCCTTAGCCGTGAAGCTTTCCTCGCGCGAGCTTGAGGAAAGCGAAGAGCAGGAAAAGCAGGACGCGGAAGGGCGGCGAATTGACGAGCTGCAAAGGGCGGAAAGGGTTCTGCAAAATGCGGTAGCCGCCAAAGCCAGTGCGAAGTCGACCATCGAACTTGTGCGTGAAGGGCAGAAACGACCATTTGTCGATATCGATGCACCATCCTCAAAGCCGGTGCCAAAGCACTTGCGGGATATGGGATTGGCGGATGCCTTCTTTCCCCCATCGGAGCAAGAAAAGACCGTCAGGATGCGACAGAACGCAGCGGCCGAGGAGTTTAACCGCAAGCTCGAAGCCCTGTCGGCTGAAGAGCGACTTGCCCAGAACCCAGACGTGATCAAGCGCTACGATCAGACCGTCGCGATGGAGGAGCAGGCCCGAGCGGACCTGGAACGGGTTCGGAAACGATCGGCTCAGGCCGAAACCATTCAGGCAGACGCGCCGACGTTTCCCTTCAACGAGGGCGATGTCCGCTTCACAAAGGATGAGGTCGGCGAGCTGGGGCAACTTGTGCCAGGCTACTTCCGAGCGATCAACAGGCGCCCGTCACCACGTGCTATCCGCAACCTGCTCTTCAAGATCCAGCTCTTCCGTTTGTTGCTGCAGGTCCGCACGCCGAATCTGCCATTGGAAAGTCTCTCGATTGTTAGCATCTTGGACGCGTTCAAGCAGGCGGCGCAGATCGAGCCGACGGCAACGCAAGACGAAGAGACCGTCTCGATCGCGAGCCAGGTAATCTAATGCGACAATACCGCAGATCCCGTGCTCGCGGCCGTGCCTCCCGCCACTAACGACCCATCAGCCGAACCGGACGGCTTGCGCTTCCGTGCCCGTGCTGCGGCGGACGCATGATCATCATCGCGATGTTCGAACGGGGAGGCAGTTGCTCAGACCGCCACACCATTTTGTGATGCGATCTTTCAAAGAACGGCAAGTTGAAGCGCCATAGCCGACGCCTCCCGCGAGATTCTGACCTTCCTATGCATTGCACCCACAGGTGAAGAGACCGTCGAGATGGATCTTTCGTTCAGAAGAAAACTGCCATGCGAACCACCGAACGTGATCGACCGCCTTCCGGCTGGTTTGTGGTCGACGTGATGCGCCGCGAAGCCCGGAAGTGGGACTGGACGGCGCTTATGACCGATACGCATCCTGATGACGATCTAGAAGCTCGGATCTTTGCGAAGCAGTGCTGGGTCCGCATTCCCGGCAAGCACCGAAACCGAGATGAGGCTTGGGATATGTTCGAGGCGATGTCAGCCACGCGGCACTGACTGACTTTCATTCCGCAGAAGAGAAACGAACAGCCCGCTGCCGCTGGTGGCGGTGTTTCATGTCGCCTTTCATGTCGCGCACCATTAAAAACCGTTGAAAACCAAGGATACTCAGTTGCAACATGAAACGCGGACATTTCTGCATTTGAGGATACGTTAAGATGCTAAATTCACTACAGAAAGAAGTTGTGACCAGAGGCAAATGAGGAAATATGTCTGTGCCTTCAGGTGTTACCACTCTCAAAGAAACCAAGAAATACAACAATATATTTCTGTGGCTTATTTCATTCCTCCCGGAATGTCCGACTGATTTGGTCCGACAGCGGCTTCACAAAATAGGAAAGCGCCGTACGCTCGCCCGTCTGGACCATCGCTTCGGCCGGCATGCCGGGCACGAGCGTCAGGTCCTTGAGCTTCGTCAGTTCCGCATGCGGAACCGATAGACGCACCAGGTAATACGAAATGCCGTTTTTTTCGTCCGTCGCCAGATCGGCTGCGATCCGGCTGACATATCCGTTCAATTCCGGCGTGGTTCTCAGATTGAAGGCTGACATCCGCAGCACGGCCTTGTGACCAAGCTGGATTTGGTCGATGTCCTTCGGGGTGATCCGTACTTCCAGCGCAAGATCGTCGCCTTTCGGCACGATTAGCATGATCGGATCGGCGGGCGTAATCACTCCGCCGACCGTATGAACTGCGAGTTGTTGAATGGTGCCTGACTGCGGCGCGACGATATCGATCCGTCGCAGTTCCTGTTCAGCCGCCACCTTGCGCTCACCATACTCCCCGATCTGCGCCTGAACCTCTCTGAGCTCCTGGCCGACTTCGGTCTTGAAATCCTGATCGATCTGCGGGATCTGCAGGCGCGTTTCGGCTATGCGGGCTGCTGTCTGTGCCTGATGTGCGATCTTCTCACCGCGTTCACCACCGAAAGTGGCAACCTGGATCTTCAGGCTGTTCAACCGTTGGTCCGAGACAATGCCTTGGTCGCGCAGCCCACTCAGAACAGCAATTTCCTTTAGGAGAACCTCGATCCTTTTTTCACAGGCAATTTCCTGCGCCTCGAATCCTTCGATCTCGTGGTGATATTGAGTAATGTGTTCCGCCAGTTGCGCCTGCTTTCCGTCGCGGGATTGTCTGCGGAATTCGAACAGCAGCGTCTCGCTATGTATTGCCGAAGCTACGTCCGGAACATCTCTTCGGGCGAGCAGCCAGTCCGGGAAGGCGATCTCCGCGAGATCGTCACGTTCAGCATCGAGTCTTGCCTGGTAGGCGGCGAGCTCATCGAGCCGCTTGGTGACTATGGCGAGATTGGCGCGCGTCTGGGTGGCATCGAGCCGCATGAGGATGTCGCCGGCTTTCACTTTATCGCCTTCGCGCACCAGGATTTCTCCCACCACCCCGCCGGTCGGGTGCTGCACCTTCTTGACATAGGAATCGACGACAAAGTGTCCGGACGCGACAACCGCACCGGAGAGATTCGTGAAGGCCGCCCAGGCTCCGGCTCCTCCCACAAAGATTACGCTCGCCAGAAGGCCCGCCACCAGGTGGCGGCGAATGGAGCTGGAAACGTCATTGTTCTGATGAATGCCGGACACCGGGATCCTCCATGTCAGCGCGCTCTCCCACGTGATCCTGTGTAGACTCGATGGCGTTGACGCCAGCGCCTCGTGCCATCGCTGTCCCCTTCAGGACTTTGGAAAGCGCTTCATCACGCGCACCGAATGCTCGCTGCCGTCCACCTTCCATCACCAACACCAAATCCACGGCGCGGATGGCGCTGGGCCGATGGGCGACGACAACCGCAATGCCCTTGCGCTCGCGCACGGAGGCGATCGCCTTAATGACCGCAGCCTCGCCTTCCGAATCGAGATTGGCATTGGGTTCATCCAGCACAACAAGGAAAGGGTCTCGATAAAGAGCACGGGCAAGACCGATACGCTGGCGCTGCCCGGCGGAAAGTGCCGATCCGGCGTCACCGATCCGAGTTTCGTAGCCGTGCTCAAATCGGAGGATCAGTTCGTGCGTGCCCGCTGCTTTCGCCGCGGCGACAATAGCCTCAGGGTCAGGATTATCTTCAAAACGAGCGATGTTTTCGGCAATGGTGCCGTCGAACAGTTCAACACCTTGCGGCAGATAGCCGATATGACGGCCTAGTGCTTCCCGGTCCCATTGATCGAGGCTTGCGCTGTCGATGCGAACTTTTCCGGCGACCGGCGCCCATGCGCCGACGATGGCGCGCGAGAGTGTCGACTTGCCCGAGCCCGATGCACCGATGATCCCGAGTGCGCTTCCCGCCTGAATGGCAAACGCAAGGCCGGTCACGGTCGGCTTCCTTGCGCCGGGCGGAACGATTGTCACGCCTTCGAGGCGCAGTTCGCGTTCAGGTGCAGGCATTGGCATAACGGCAGCGGATTCAGGAACCTTTTCCAGGAGTTCCTCCAGCCGCGCCCAACCCTGGCGCGCCATGAGGAAAGGTTTCCAGCTTGAAATGGCCAGATCGACCGGAGCCAGCGCGCGCCCCATCATGATCGAACTGGCAATCATAACCCCGGCCGTAGCCTCCTGTCTGATGACAAGGTACGCGCCGACGGCAAGAATGGCCGATTGCAGCAGCACGCGCAGCGATTTTGAAATGGCACCCAGCCCACCTGCCACGTCCCCAGCTTTCCGGTTGGCGGCCAGAAACTTGGCATTGGCCTTTTGCCATCGGGCAGCGATCCGCTTTCCAAGACCGAGAGCTTGCACGACCTCGGCATTGCAACGCGCTGCTTGCAGCAGACCATTGCGTGCCATGTTGTGGGAAACGGTATCGCTTATCGGCCGTTGCGAGAGAGTGTTGGCAAGGAGTGTCAGAGATGTGAGGCCGACCGCCCCGATAAGTGCCGTCATGCCGATCCAGAAATGAAGGAGGAAGCAAATGCCAAGATAAAGCAGCATCCATGGCAGATCGAAGAACGCTGTCGGACCGTTTCCACCTAAGAAGCCGCGAACATTGTCGAGATCGCGAAGCGGCTGTAAGCCGTCGCCCGGCATGCGCGTTGAAAGCGGAAGGCGAACGATCGCATTGTGAACGCGTCCGGAAAACTCTCCATCGAAACGCTCGCCAATCCGCAGCAGCACGCGGGCGCGCAAAATGTCGAGCAAGCATTGGAACGCATAAAGCCCCGCAGCAAGCACGACGAGCCCCACCAGCGTCGATACGCTGCCACTTGCCAGAACGCGGTCATAGACTTGAAGCATGAACAGCGGCGAGATCAGCGCAAGCACGTTGACCACGCCGCTGATCAACAGAATTCCCCAAATAGCGGAAGTCAGAGGGAAAGGTCTCAAAGCTGAATCCTTCAAGGAATGGTTACTCACGTAGGTATCCGTGAGGATCTGGCGACCCAGCTCCCTATATTGCTCCCCGAGCGGCAACCGACTCGCTGATTCAGGATCAGTGCTCCCGCCGAATATGTTTGGTTTGGCATCTAATGGAGCGGGTCAACAACAACACCGTCCGGCTGAAGGTTTGGAAGGGATTCATCGTGGCCGGCCGCAAGGGCCCGAACAGACGCCTTCAGGGAGATTTCGGTGTACGACCAGCGCGACGTGCAGGGCTTCGTCAAGCTGTACACGCTGCGACTGCTCCCGGCGCCCCGGCCCATCGCAAGTAGCGGAGACGGAAAGCGCCCGCCCAGGGGGCGGGGCGCTGTTCCGTATCGTTTTTCTGGATCAAACGAAGGTGAAGTCCGACGCGGTCAGGCCTAGGTCGGCCACGGTGACCACACCGCCCAGGTGGGCGAACTCGTGCGCGCTGCCGTCGGCGGTGACATAGGCCAGAGTTGCGACTCTGTCGGTGTAGCTGCTTTGGTAGACAATGATGTCGCCGGCGTGCTCGCCGGAGATCGCACTCGCTGCCTCATTAGCAGAGTTGAAAGATTCGCCAGTGATTACCACGACATGTTCGCCGTTCGCACCCGAGGCCGCGCCACTGTAGAAGCTGCTCACCGGGTAGCCGGACTGTATGCTGGCGTTGTTGACGAAGTTCGCGCCAAAACCGTCGTTGTAGAGGCCCACCGCATCGAAGGCGAACTTGTCCTCCGCCGGGTTGAAATCGGTGATAGTGGTAATGTCCGGCTTCGACCCGACACTCGGATCGACCCCAGGCACCGGATTGTGGAACTGGAACACGAACGTGTCATTGTCGGTGCCCCCGGTCAACGTATCCTGGCCGTCACCCACGTAGAGGACATCCTGGCCGGGACCGCCGCTGAGCCTGTCATTGTCCTCACCGGAGACGCGCGCGTTGAAGCGGCCGTTGTCGCCGGAGAGATCGTCCCAGCCATCTCCGCCGAAGATGCGGTCGTTACCCTCGCCGCCAAGGGCTCGGTCACTGCCCGGGCCAGCCGAGATCTCGTCGTTGCCGCCACGACCGTCAATCCAGTCACCGCCCTGGAAACCCTCCATCCAATCTTCACCCTTGGTGCCGAGGAGTGTTTCGGCATCCGGGCTACCCTCGATAATGTTTGCCATCGAAAAATACTCCTAATGATGCACCCTGCCTGACGCGTTCATATTGCTCATCGGGTAATTAGAGAAATCGATTGCTTGGATAGACACACATTTACGAAATGGATGCATTCACGTTCACTTCGCCCTTCCGCTGAGCAGTAGCGGGCTCGCAGGCGGCGGGGACGCGCCCAGACGATCGACCCGAACATTCACACTCAAGCGGACGAGGAAAACTTGGTAACCGGCCGCCCTGGTTGGGCCCAAACCTCTCTCTGTTTGCTCGACGCCGGCATACCCGCACCGTAAGCGCTGGACGTGGACAAGTTCCGGTGGCGGCGGGTACGGCGCGGCTCAGCGATGAATGGGGGCCGGAGACGGTTCCTTCCCCGACACGCATGCTGCTACCGCGCAACAAGGGGAGGGCAATTTGCCGCCAATGGTCTCGTGATAGCGCCTTTCGCCGACAGGCTGTCGAAGTTGACCGAAGCCGAGCTGAAACGACAACTGACGGGTCCTCACAGCTGCGTTACGCATTCGCTCACCGTCAAGCCGGCCTCGGAAGAACAGGCATAGGGCTGTGTTGCCGAGTATCTCGCCAGCACTGCCCATTGCGAGCAATGGAACATTAGGGAGCGCGTTCGCGCGAGCCGAGAGTTCAAGGATCTCGGAACGACAGCTTCCGCACGTCGGCCGCACGGGCTCTACGCGACGCGGCCTACGCCAAGCTAACAGAATTACTTTCATTACTCGTGGAATGCCCGACTGATTTGGTCCGACAGCGGCTTCACAAAATAGGAAAGCGCCCTAGGCTCGCCCGTCTGGACCATCGCTTCGGCCGGCATGCCGGGCACGAGCGTCAGGTCCTTGAGCTTCGTCAGTTCCGCATGCGGAACCGATAGACGCACCAGGTAATACGAAATGCCGTTTTTTTCGTCCGTCGCCAGATCGGCTGCGATCCGGCTGACATATCCGTTCAATTCCGGCGTGGTTCTCAGATTGAAGGCTGACATCCGCAGCACGGCCTTGTGACCAAGCTGGATTTGGTCGATGTCCTTCGGGGTGATCCGTACTTCCAGCGCAAGATCGTCGCCTTCCGGCACGATTATCATGATCGGATCGGCGGGCGTAATCACTCCGCCGAGCGTATGAACTGCGAGTTGTTGAATGGTGCCTGACTGCGGCGCGACGATATCGATCCGTCGCAGTTCCTGTTCAGCCGCCACCTTGCGCTCACCATACTCCCCGACCTGCGCCTCGCTGGACGAGGACAAGTTCCGCTGGCCGCGGGTGGAGAACGGCGTGATCCGGCTTGCCGCGCCCAACTGATGGCGCTCGTCGAAGGCATGGACTGGCGCGCTTAAGCCGAACGGAGACGGCGTCCGACGTCGGCCGGATAGGCCGTGGCGAAGTGACTCAGGCGCAAAAGGCGGGCCTCTGGCCGTGCAAAATAAGCTTTTGTCGGCGTCATGTAGAGAAGCGCTTTGGCCCGTCTCCACGAAATCGTTCCGCTCAAGGCGATATTCGTCCCCATGGCGGCGGAGAAGGCCGAACTGCAACAACTCCGGAGCGAACACTCAAGGCCGAGATCGTCCGGATGGCGACACTCAACGAGCGTGCCCAGGAGAGGCTCGCCGACCTTCAGGGATCGTCAAGCAGCTGGAGCGCGGCGCTTCGGTCGCAGCTCCGAGAAGCTCGAACGTGCCCAGCAGGCCTTCGCCTTCGAATCCAGACCGGGCTCGGCGCGATTGAGTCCGAACTCGAGGCCGCAAGGCCGCAAGACCGACAGGCGAGCCGCGACGTGCTGCGCGACCGCGCAAGGCGTTCCCGGTGCATCTGGAGCGGGTCGAGATCGTCATCCGGCTCGACCCATGGGGGAAGAAGCGCTCCCGCAGCCAATCGTCCAGTCCGTCAAACGCCGTCGGCCGCAGGGGCTTGCGAAACGGAACAGTCCCGCCCTCGCTTAGATGCCGATGCACGGTGTTGCGCGCGCACCCGAATTCCTTCGCCCGTCGGTTCCCCGCCAACCTCATGCCGCCGCAGCATCGCTGCCACCTCTTCAGGCTGAAGGATCTGCTCTCCCTGCATCGTTCTCGACAATGCAGGAATCGCCCAATCCCAATCGCCATCCATGCCTCCTCTCATAACCGAGGGGTCAGTTTCTCAATTCGGCCGACAACTGAGACGTCCGGTGCTATTAGGCAGGGCAATCATACGAGATGCCTCCTGCAACATCATTTCCCGCATCCATAGGCTTGCCGGATCATTATTGTGAAGCGCAGGCCATTGGACGGCCTCCGTGAATGCGGCAGGAAGTGGCGGCGGAAGTTCGACAATCCGCAAGGGTGTTAATTTCGCGAAATGCTGCGCCAGCCGCAACGGCATAGTCCCGATGCGGCTGGTGCCTGATAGAAGGGGCGGGATCATGCTAAAGCCGTGTACGACGACCTCGATACGTCTCTCGAAACCGTTCTCGAGCAAATACCATTCCTCGATGGAGGGCTGCCGGGTGTCCCCGAATTTAAGCACAACCTGCCCCATCGACAAGTATCGGTCGAATGTAAGTGGCTCTGACAGCTGCTTGTTCGTGCCGCAGCCTACGCATACGAGCATATCTTCGAACAGGGCTGCGCGAGGATGTTTCGACATGAACACTTCCGGCATAATCAGAAAATCAACGTCGCCGCGCCGGAGAAGCTCCTCGGGGTCGTCGGAAATAGGCAGACATTCGAAGCGGACGGCGGGAGCTTCCCGCGCAGCACGCTTTACGATCTTCTTAAAAAATACGAGTGTGAGGTAATCGGAAAGGATGATGCGGAAGCGACGATCCGATCCGACCGGGTTAAAGGGGTCCCAGGAAATAATCGACAGCTGGATGTGCAGCAATGCCTCCCGGACTGCTGTGGCGAGCCCCTCCGCGCGCGGTGTCAAAATGAGTTCGCGGCCGTTCATCGTAAATAGCTCATCGCTGAAATAGGCGCGTAACCGACCGACGGCGGCGCTCATGGCCGGCTGACTCAGGTTAATACTGCGGGCTGCGGCGGTGACTTTACGCTCCCTGATCAAAGCGTCCAGCACAACGAGGAGATTTAGATCGAGTCCCTTAAAACGCATGCATTGACCTATCCGACACGTGGATGGGTATCGCCAAAACAATCAATTTCACGAATGGTGAGAGCGTCAACGCATCAGCCGACGACGAAACAGAGCAACCGATAGGAAGAACGGCAAAACCGTGTATATGCAAAGCGCGCCGATATGCAGGCCCATGCTGCCGGCGGGACGGCCAAGCATCGCCGGACGAATGAGGTCAATTGCATGTGCGAGCGGCAACAAGGAGGCGACGTCCTGAAAAGCGCCGGGCAATTGGTTGACCGGAAACATCGCGCCGCAAAGGAACAGCATGGGCGTTATAACAAGCGTATTATAAAATATGAAATATTCATAACTGGGCGCAAGCGCCGTGACGACCATCGCTAGACTCGCGAAGGCGAGGCCACTGAGAGCGATGACTGGCAGCAAGCAGAGGATGGATGGCCACGATGCGTAGCCTAGCGTGGTCGCAACAATAGTGATTGCTGTGCCCGCCATCAGGGCCTTGGTGGCTGCCCACGCCAATTCGCCGAGTAAGATATCGCCGAGCGTCAGCTGAGTGCATAGCATTCCTTCCCAGGTGCGCTGGTCGCCCATGCGGCCGAAACTCCCGTAAACCGTTTCAGCAGTCGCCGATGCCATCGCGCTTGTGGCAACCATGCCAGCCGCGAGAAACGCAATGTACGAAGTGCCCTCAACAGGACCTATCATTGTTCCGATTCCAAAGCCGAGACCGAACAGATAGATCATCGGATCGGCGAGGTTGCCGAGCACCGATGCAAGCCCGATTTTCTTCCATCCAAGATAGTTGCGGCGCCAAACCGCGACCCAATTCCACGCATTGGCGGGCATGCCCGCCGCATAACGTTCGCCCATTGTTCAGTCCTCCATCTCGCGCCCGGTTAGCCGCAAAAACACATCCTCGAGATTGGGAGGACGCTGCAGAAGGCGTAGACCCGCGCGCCCGCGTAGCTGCGCCAGCACCTGCTCCGGATCGGGTGCATAGCAAAAAAGCGTCTCACCGCTCACCTCAATGCGCTGTGCGTACGGCCGGATCAGCGCACCCAGTTCATGCGGATTGCCGCCGTAGACCTCGACCACGTCACAGCCGATCTGCTCGTCAATGAGTGCGGACGGGCGGCCTTCGGCGATCTTGCGCCCCTCCTCCATAACGCACAGCCGATCGCACAGCCGCTCGGCCTCTTCCATGAAATGGGTAGTCAAAAGAATAGTCTTGCCCCGCGCCAGCAGCGATCGCAGCCGTTCCCAGATCAGGTGGCGGGCCTGCGGATCGAGGCCGGTGGTCGGCTCGTCCATCACCAGCAAGTGCGGGTCATTGATCAGCGCACGCGCGAGCGTCAGGCGCCGCTTCATGCCGCCGGACAGTTCGGCGACGCGCGCATCCGCTTTGTTCTCGAGGCGGGCGAACTCAAGCAGCGATGGTATGACCGCATCGATCTGGCGTCTGCTCATCCGGAAGTAGCGCCCGAACACCAACAGGTTCTCGCGTACAGTGAACGTGGTATCAAGATTGTCGAACTGCGGGACCACGCCGATGCGCATACGTGCCAAACGCGCGCGCGCCGGCACTGGAACGCCGAGCACAGTAATCTTCCCCGCATCGGGCGATGTCATGCCGAGGACCATACGCGCAATCGTGCTTTTGCCCGCGCCGTTCGGTCCCAAGAGCCCGAAGCATTCCCCCGCCGCAACGCGGAACGACAGTCTGTCGACAACGAGCTTGTCATAAGTTTTGCTTACGTCAGTAAGATCGATCGCTACCATGGACATGGGTTCATTTTACCGAGAGGGACGCCAAGACTGCCGGTTGCTTGGTTGCCTGCCGGACCTGAAACTGTGACTCGTCTTCGCCATCCCAGCCGTCGATAACGAACTGATCGACATCACAAGGATTTAGCCCCTGTTCCGGTAAAGCGGCGACAATTGCGTATAAATTATCGATGGCTTGGTAACGCGGATCGTTGTGCCGCTTTTCCTGGTCAACGCAGAAGACGAGCCGTCCATCCTCGACCAGGGCGATCGCCCCATCATGGGTCAGCTTGATACCAAAGATGCGCATAGTGTCTCCAGGTTAACGGCGATAGATTCGATTCATCAGGAAGCGGAAAGCGGGTTTCGGAAACGGACGAGCAAGCAGTCTTCGTTGACCGACTCGCCCCGACACTCAAGACGCTCTACCTCGATCAACGTTTCGTTCAGCATGGCGATGACCGGCTCAGCACCAGCGGCGTGACCCCAGCGACGGCAATTAGCATCCCTTGCCGATCCGAAGATCAGATGCCCGCCAGGCGCAAGCACCCGCACCAGGTTTTTGACGGCCTCGCGCATCTCGGCTATGTCTTCGAGATAGTAGAGGACCTCCGCCACAACGATCAGGTCAAACAACTCGTCGGTCGAAAACTGTTGAACATCGGAGACTATCCAGTTGATGCGCGACGGCTCGTTTATCCGTTGACGTGCTCGAGCAATCGCTTGCGCCACGACATCGATGACGGTGAGCCCTTGGCAGTAGGGGGCTAGTTTTTCCGTGAATGCGCCGGCAGCGCACCCGACTTCGAGGGCATTTGAAATGGAGCCTTGGGCAAGCGCCAGCTGGAGCATTTGCGTGTGGCGCTTCCGCTCGAACGGATTGCCGTCGAGAAGCCACGGATCGTCTGCGGCCAATTCCCGATCAAGCAACTGATGATTCACGTTCTGGGTCAAACTCGTGCACCTCTCGTCCACTAGGTAATTAGCGATCACTCGTCGCCGCAAATGTTGCCCGACAGCACTAATTCCGAAGAATCCCGCGCAAGATTGAGCCTGCGAAGCGGAGCCGCATGCGGCGAGAATTCTGCCCTGCTGGAACCAGTGATCGGAGTTTGGGTGGGGGCCTGTTTTCCCCCAGTGTTCGATGTAGCGACAGCAGAGCCTCGCGACAGCCAATCGCTATTGCTCAATGTACACAGCGCGTAGGCTTTCAACGGAAGCAAGAGAAAGATGTTGATGAACGTGTGCAGCGAAAAGCCCAGAAATCGAAACTGTCGGGCACGAAATGCTACCACGCTGCATCGGAGCAGGGTCATGGACACAATCATCAGTCCTGTCCACCAAGGCACAGAGCCTGTCAGTGCGAAATGTGCGAGGCCCGTTAATACCGATATGGCGAGGAGTAGCGCGCCGAGATTCTGTCCGACCACGTCCAACGTGAGATAGCTATTCAGGCTGGGCAGCAAGCGCAGCCCAAGCAGCGTGTCCCGGAATGTGCTTCGTGCCCAACGGAGTTGTTGGCGCAGATACGGTCCTAGTCTGTTCGGGACGACTGTGGCCGCGATGGCGCTCGGAACGTACTCGGTTCGAAAGCCTGCTTTCAGCATCAGGATAGTAAGATGGCGATCCTCACCGAAGTCGCTTGGCTTGCCCCGAAAAAACTGCGACTCGTACTGGTCCAGTAACAAAAGGAGCGCAGACCGGCGGTACATGGCACATGGGCCGCAACAGCACATAACAGCACCGAAGCGAGCCTGCGCCGCGCGCTCCTCGTTGCAAGCCAGCCAGTACTCCATGTCTATCAGCCTGGTCAGCCAGCTCTCGGTCCGGTTACTGGCCGTCAACTGACCCATGACTGCGCCGACCGCTGAATCTCGCATCTTCGGTACAAGCTTGGCAATGACGTCGGACGCGAGTAACGTGTCTGAATCAACGTTAAGCACCAGATCCCCTGATGAGCGGCGTATCGCGGCGATCTGCGCCTTGCGCTTTCCAACATTCTCGGGAAGCAAAATGATGTCGAACCTAGGGTCGCGCGCGTAGGTTTCGTGGACAGTTCCTAAGGCTTCGCGATTTCCAGAACCGTCATCAACCACATAGACCCGAAGTCTTCCGGCGTATTCTTGGTCGGCAATGGAAGCCAGGCACTCTGAAAGCGTGCGCGGATCCTCGTTGAAGCAGGGGACGATGACATCCACGCTGGGCAGTTGATCGGAGCCGACGAGAACCTCCAACGCCGATGGGTCGTTTGTCGGCAGAGCATAAAGCCCCTGCATGCTCTTATAAGCAGTCGAGAGCAGCGCATAAAGCGATATGGCCACAGTGCTGGTTGTACCAAGAAGAGTCATGGGATCTCGTTTGTTCAGTGATGTTGAGGAAGTGAGCGGATTACAAATCCGCGCTCACGCAATGCTGGAATCAGCCGGGACAGCGCCGTGACCGTCTGGTCGCGCAGACCGGCGTGAGCGCCCCGGCCCAACTCGCCGGGAGGGCATCCGTCGTGCAAGAGTACGATTGCGCCCGGCCGGACAGAGGCGAGCACTTTATCGATAATCGCGTCGACCCCAGGGCGAGACCAATCTCGAGGGTCGACGGACCAATGGAGGGCCGCCAGCCCGGCGATCTGTGACGCTGTGAAGACTTCTTCACTCCAGGCGCCGTAGGGCGCGCGAACATAGCGCACGGAGGCCTGCGGGCACGCTCTCATGATGGCGTCGTTCGCTTCAAAGACCTCACGTTGCACTTCGCCGAAACCGCATTGGTACAAATCCGGATGAGACATCGTGTGGTTGCCTACCTCGTGCCCTTCTGCGATCATCCGTTGGATTAGATCTGGGTGCTCTAAGGCGTAGGCGCCGATGACGAAGAAAGTCGCCGGCACCCGCTGCTCTGCCAGCACATCGAGAATCTCCGGTGTGAAAAGTCGATTGGGACCGTCGTCAAACGTCAGATAAACGCTGCGACGGCCGGTGCCGTCAGAGCACTCACGGCGCACTTCGTACAAGCAATCGGGACGGCTCATAGCTCTGGTCCGTTCCGATCTATCATCGTGCCCGTGGGCCATTCGCTGATCGGCCGTCCAACCGGCAGAACAATGGTGAGTGCGTCATCGATGCGTGTGGGCGGCAGGTCGAGGCGGGCCTCTGGTCGGGTGGAGCGCACGCGAATTCCCGACAAAACGGCCAAAGGCCTGTATCGCCGCCCGAACCTCTCAACATGATTCCGCAGCGCGTCCCGGACCGTTCCGAAAGCGAATGGAACGCCAAGCTCCTGCAGTATTGGAAGCATGACATGGATTGAATGGGCGATTCCGAGACCCTCAAGGTCCGGGCGTACCCCGTACAGGCCCAGCTCAGCCACCAACAGGTCGACCGCGTCAACCTTGATGAAACGGCGCAGTATGCCCATGTGAGCCGCTACACCACTTGAATCATAGGCGATCACGCGGAGTTCAGGCCTGGCTCCGGCCCAGCTTCGACTACCTTCGAACGGTTCTGCGTTGGACGCCCCAGTCGGCCCGTACGTATCACGAAAGAACTCGGCGAGCTCAACGTGATCGGAGAGCTGCAATTCGTTTTCCCAGCACAACTTCCACTGCACCTGATGGCGCATTCAGGACCTCTCTTCATATTAGTTTTTTGCGGCCGCATTACCCGATTAAAGCGGCGCTGTTGGCTGCATTCAGCCGTTGTCGTTGGCGAAGGTGAGCCAGACGCTCTCTCGAAGTTACGGCCCGTGTCGTCGATTTGAGCTTGACGTCGCTCATTAACGTTCCTCTAATGCATGGCTCGTAAATTCGTAAAATTGATTGTTTGAATGATACGCATCCACGCGTTGGATAGAACATGACATGCGTTTCAAGGGACTCGATCTAAATCTCCTCGTTGTGCTGGACGCTCTGATGAGGGAGCGTAAAGTCACTGCCGCGGCTCGCAGTATCAACCTGAGCCAGCCGGCCATGAGCGCCGCCGTTGCTCGGTTACGCGCCTACTTCAACGATGAGCTATTTACGATGAACGGCCGCGAGCTCATTTTGACACCGCGCGCCGACGGGCTCGCCACAGCAGTCCGGGAGGCATTGCTGCACATCCAGCTATCGATTATTTCCTCCGACGCTTTCAACCCAGCGCAATCGGATCGTCTCTTCCGAATGATGCTTTCCGATTACATCACGCTCGTATTTTTTAAGAAGATCGTAGAGCGTGCTGCGCGGGAAGCTCCCGCCGTTCGCTTTGAATGTCTGCCTATTTGCGACGACCCCGAGGAGCTTCTCCGGCGCGGCGACCTTGATTTTCTGATTATGCCGGAAGTGTTCATGTCGAAACATCCTCGAGCAGTCCTGTTCGAAGATATGCTCGTATGCGTAGGCTGCGGCACGAACAAGCAGCTGTCAGAGCCACTTACATTCGAGCGATACTTGTCCATGGGGCATGTCGTGCTCAAATTCAGGCACACCCGGCAGCCCACCATGGAGGAATGGTATTTGCTCGAGCACGGTTTCGAGAGACGTGTCGAGGTCGTCGTACAGGGCTTTAGCCTGATCGCGCCCGTCCTGTCAGGCAGCAACCGCATCGGGACCATGCCCTTACGGCTGGCGCAGCATTTCGCAAAAACAACACCCCTGCGGATTGTCCAACTTCCGCCGCCACTTCCTCCTCCCGCATTCACGGAGGCCGTCCAATGGCCTGAGCTTCACAATACTGATCCGGCAAGCATGTGGATGCGGGAAATGATGTTGCAGGAGGCATCTAGCCTGGCGCCTTTGCCTGAAATCAATGAGCGTCTCGGGCACGCCGATCCGACCTTGCGGTTGTTGGTACCGACTGCCACCTCGATTTCGCGTGCGAAGTCCCGGAAGATGTTAAGCCCCACTTAAACACCGGGCCTTTGCCCAGCAGAGCGGCGCAGTTGATTGTCAAGTACGAGGGCCAGGAACGAGCAGAACACACGCCCGGGGTTGCTACTGAATTGACTGCCGCCTCCGATTTTGCTTGCGGAGTCCCAGAAGATGCTCAGCCCCACTTAAATGCCAACGTCGCAGGCCTTGCCGCGGCTTTTCACGCGCGGCCAGGCGAGGAGATGGCGGTCCACGTGGTCGATCATCTGTGCCAGCCTCGCTCGGCTACTGGCGTCGACGACAGTCCCCTGCACCGAGAAAGTCGGGCACTTGGCAATGAAGCCGGTCGAGCTTGACGCTGCGGACCCAGGCAATTGACCCCGCGCTTCTGCCTGAACGCGTGGCCGATCCGTTCATCTAATCGGCGCTACATTCTGCCCGGCTGAGGTCCGTGGGTGCGGCCACCCCGCGGGATGGGATCATCATTCAACTTTCTCTCGTTTATGAAAGGAAACTCCCCGCTCACGATAGAGTCCATGAGTTTCATATATTTTCCGGCAGATGGATGTCGAACGGGAGAAATGTCTGTCCGGGTGTTTCAGCGGTGCCGGTCTCGATAGCCCGCGTCATCAGCGTTATCAGCTCCCGGCAAAGTCGGCGCATTGGCGTGGCGACCGCCATCGTGACGATATTATCTGCGAGCGCCGCCCGAGACTCCGGCGTGATTTCATTCACGATCGCGACGAGATCGCGACTTTTGCCCTCTTCTCGGAGCGCGGAGATGGCGCCCTCCATGCCGCCGCCGGCGACATAGAAGCCGACGAGCTCGGGCTCTCGCTGCATGAGATCAAGCGTTGCCTCGTAGGTGATCTGCCGTTTCTCGAGGTTCATGACAGGATCCAGCACCTCGAACGTGGGCGCGTTCTCACGGCAATAGGAGCGAAAGCCGACGTCACGGAGCTCGTGCCCCTGGAAACGATGGCTGCCGACAAAAACCGCCACTTTGCCGGGCCGTTTTGCGACCTTCGACACCATCCAAGCGGCCGTGCGCCCCACCTTGCGGTTGTTAAGGCCGATATACCCCTGTCGCACGCCGGCGGCGAAGTCGGAAAGCAGCGAGAAAACCGGAATGCCTTTGGCCTTGAGGTCCTCAACCGCTGCTGTAATTTTCGGGTGGTCCGGTGCCACCATCGCGATCGCATGGCAGCGTGCGCCCAAATCCTTGAGCCGCGCGATCAGGTCGCTCGGCATATGTGACGGGGCGAATTCGACGAGCGGAATGCCGTGGAAGGACTGGGCCAAATTGACCGATGCTTCGACCTCGCGCGCAAAATCTTGGTAGAAATGCTGGGCCGGTTTTCTCAAGATGAAGCCCAGACGGTAGTGCGGTAGGTCTCGCCGCAAGCGCTGCTTGATTAGCCCGGCAGCATGATAGCCGATCGCGTGGGCGGCGTCGTGGACCCGCCGCGCGGTCTCCTCGCGCACCGGATGGCGGGCGTTCAGAACCCGATCGATCGTTGCTACGCTGACTCGGGCTTCGCGGGCGAGATCGGCAATTGTGGGGCGCTTGGTCATAGGTCCTATTCTGATCTTTTTGACGCCGGCCGGCTCTCTGTCGCCTAACGGGTTTCGGTTTCGGGTGGCAAAGTGAAAACGTCCCATACGAACGGCCAACAGCGTGTTGGACGAACATCATTCCAGACGTAAACCGGCCGGGTATACTGAAAGGCTCATTCGCTTAAAGGGCGGTGACGGTTTGCACTCACACATTTAGCGCTTCGGCTACATGGTCCGTGAGGAGCCGTTTAGAGGCTGCGGGTCGGTCGTTCAGTTCATGTGACCAGCTAGGCGACTTAACAGGTCGTGGACCGCCCACCTTACTTGGAGGAGGGTAGCCGGTTTGATGCCTTGGCAAGCTGATGACCGCAGAAGGCGGCTTTCATCTGTGCTCGGTCCAATTCTCCTTCCCAGCGGGCGACGACGAGGGATGCCACTGCGTTGCCGACGCAATTCGTCAGCGCCCGGCATTCGGACATGAAGCGGTCGATGCCGAGTATCAGTGCCATCCCAGCAACGGGAACACTCGGAACTACGGCGAGCGTAGCCGCCAGGGTGATGAAGCCCGCGCCTGTGACACCTGCAGCGCCCTTGGAGGAAAGCATTGCTACGAGCAGCAGCAGCACCTGATCGCCGATGGACAGATCCGTGTTCGTCGCCTGCGCGATGAAGAGGGCCGCCAGCGTCATGTAGATATTCGTGCCGTCCAGATTGAATGAGTATCCGGCCGGGATGACGAGACCCACAACCGAACGCCTGGCGCCCGCCTTCTCCATTTTCTGCATCAGCGAAGGGAGCGCCGCCTCCGAGGAGGACGTTGCGAGGACAAGCAGCAGCTCTTCCTTGATGTAGCGAATGAGAGAACAGATCGAGAAGCCGTTGTAGCGACAGACCGCGCCGAGAACCCCGAACACGAAGAGGAAGGCGGTGAAATAGAACGTCGCGACCAGCATCGCGAGGTTGACCACCGAACCGATGCCATATCTGCCGATGGTGAAGGCCATTGCGCCAAAAGCGCCGATCGGCGCGGCCTTCATCAGAATTCCAACGAGCTTGAAGACAGGCGCGATGAGCGCCTGAAGGAAGCAAACGACAGGCTTGCCCGGCTCGCCGGCCATCGCAAGCGCCATGCCGAACAGAACCGAGAAGAACAGCACCTGCAGGATGTCGCCTTCCGCGAAGGCACCGACGATCGTTGGCGGGATGATGTTCATCAGAAAGCCGGTGACCGACTGCTCGCTGGCTTTTGCGGCATAGGTATTCACGGCCTGGACATCGAGCGAGGCCGGATCAATGTTGAGGCCGGCGCCAGGCTGGACGACATTGGCGACGATGAGGCCGACGATCAGCGCGAGCGTCGAGAAGGTGAGGAAATAGACCATTGCTTTACCGGCGACCCGGCCGACCTTATGAAGATCGTTCATGCCGGCAATGCCGGTGGCAATTGTCAGGAAGATGACAGGCGCGATGATCATCTTGACCAGCTTGATGAAGGCATCACCCAGCGGCTTCAGGCTCTCGCCGGTCTCCGGATAAAAATAGCCAATTGCGACGCCGAGCGCGATGGCGGCAAGCACCTGGGCGTAGAGCTTGGTGTAGAAGGGTTTGCGGGGCGCGGGACTCGCGCCGCGGACTTGTGCAGCTGACACTGTTTCTCTCTCCCTGACCGGATCGAGGTGGCGTGACTTCTCCCGGGCTTCTCCCTATCGCGGCGCTCCGGTCGAACGCTGCACCAACGCCGCCGCAATACCCATGCCAGATGAATCCGCATGACCTGAACTGACGTGGGCTCGCCAATGATGGAGGAATGCGGTGTCAGACCAGCGGGATGGCCGCGGTCCGGCACGCCCTTGATGGGCTCTGGCAGAGTGCTGCCGGTCGATCCCTCTGGCTAGCGGTTTTGCTGCACAGAGCGTGGTGGGGTTCCTCGTTTTAGCCGGCTTTGGACCGGGCCGCATCGCTGGCGCCAGCGCGTACCAAATAGGTCGCCTGTTCATAAGCCCGTCCAGATGACAGGCTAACTTACCCCTGTTCGGAAGCGCTGTGAGAGGCGAGTTCCTCTCGCCGGAACGCCTGCGCCACATGACGAAATCCGTTGGTCTAGAGGAGGCCGAGAGCTTCGCTTTCCCTGACTAGCCGTGGCACCCATGATGGAATGAATGCGCTGGCACAAGGCGGGAACGACGAGGGTCCAGCACGACCCGTTGATGTTCACTGACAGAGTGCTGCCAGTCGATCCCTCTGGCTCGCGGTTCATCGGTGGCATCAGAGCCGAGAATGGCTGTGCTCTTTGCAGCGCTCCCGCTGCATGAAAGCCACGTCGAGACGTAGAGATTGACGCCCTTGGCGCTGACCACGACGATGCGATCTGGAAATTGCGAGCACCGCCTACCAAGCCGTACTCGACGCCAGCTTCGCGCCTTCACACGCGACACCGCCGCCGTATGATCAACTCGAGCAAAATGGCGGTTGCCGCAAACGACCAGTGCCGTTGGCGGTTATTATCACTTCCGCCCCTCCGTCGCGGGCGCTGGTGAATGGCACGGCCCGGCTTTTACACTCGGCGCGGTCAGCCGCTCGGGCACCGCATCGCCGGCGCAAGTATTTCCGTCGTTCAACGGCAAAAACAGAATTGATGAATTCTATCATATGCCGCGAGGTTTCCTTTCACGAATGAAAGAAAGCTCGATTGACTATCCCGCCTCGCTCCAGTCTGTTGAAAACAACGTGTGGTTGCCTTGGTGCAAGCCGAGACCATGGCCAAGCTTCGTGGAGGGGAGAGCCAAGCGATGCATCAGGGTTCGATCCGCTTTGCACTCGACCAAACGGCGGCGGCACGAGTTCACGTCGGAGTATTTTCGCGCTTGCTCGCGACGTCGCGGGCGCACATGCCGCCGGCCTACGTTTGATGGCGCGAGATCGAGGATCACATGCACCACAACATTCGCAAATCAGAACAAAATGCCAGCGAGTGCGGCATATCGCTGCCGGATGCGATAAGGGGTTGTCCAACGTCCGAGACGAATCCTGCGAATGGGGCATTGCACGAGCGCGCCCTCACCGGAATCTTCGAAATATCGAAAATACTCACCGGTCCCGCCCGGCTCGAACTCACGTTGGCCAAGGTCGTTGATCTCCTGCACTCGTTAGTGCAGATGCGGCACGGCATCATCACTCTCTGCGATGCCGAGGCCGGACTGGACATCACCGTGGCCAGCGACTGCGACACGAACAGCAATGAGCCCTCCCGGTCGCGCGTGCCGCGCAACGCCATCGATCAGATTGTGACGACGGACACGCCGCTCATCGCCGAGGACATAGCGATGCATCCGGCCTTCACTGCCGCTGACATTGAGGTGCTTGGGGCCTCCGACACCGTGTCGTTCATCGGCGTTCCCATTCGTGTTGATGGGAACGCCGTAGGCGCGCTGACTGTGGACAGGGCTTTGGAAAGCAGGTCAAGCTATCGGCTCGATTACGATGTCCGACTGCTCACCATGATTGCCAACATGGTGGGACAGACAGTCAAGTTGCACCGCTTCTGCGCGGGGGACCGCGAGCGACCGCCGGAGTTGGAAGATCGGCTGCAGACGAAATTTTCCGATGTTAAGCACCCTGCACCCCGGCGCAAAAAGGTTCATGTCGAGGGGATGATTGGTGACAGTCCGGCGATAAGCGCGCTGCTGGAGAAGATCGCGATCGTAGCCAAGGCAAAAACCACGGTTCTGTTGCGAGGCGAGTCCGGTACCGGGAAGGAGCTGGCTGCCAAGGCAATTCACGAGTTGTCGCCGCGCGCCAAGCGGCCCTTCGTTAAACTCAATTGTGCAGCGCTCCCAGAGACAGTCCTGGAATCCGAATTGTTCGGTCATGAGAAGGGTGCCTTCACAAGCGCATTCAATTCCCGCAAGGGGCGCTTTGAGCTCGCTGACAAGGGGACGTTGTTTCTGGATGAGATTGGCGAGATCTCGGCCTCGTTCCAGGCAAAGCTGCTGCGCGTGCTGCAGGAGCAGGAGTTTGAGCGCGTCGGCAGCAATCAGACCATCAAGGTCGATGTTCGCGTGATTGCCGCCACGAACAGGAACCTGGAAGAGGCGGTTGCAAGGAATGAGTTCCGCGCCGACCTATACTACCGCATCAACGTGGTTCCCTTGCTGGTACCAGCATTGCGCCAGAGGCGCAGCGATATTCCGCTGCTCGCAGCTGAGTTTCTCAAGAAGTTCAACGACGAGAACGGCTGTACGCTTACCTTCGATCCGTGTGCGATTGAAGTGCTGATGAAATGTGAGTTTCCCGGCAACATTCGCGAGCTTGAAAATTGCGTGCACCGGACAGCGATCCTGGCCGAGGGACTATCAATCGGGAGAAACGACTTTGCCTGCTCCCAAGGCCAATGCTTTGCCGAGGCGCTGTGGAAGTGCAGATCGGGCAAGGCCGCGATGCAACCAGCGCCGATCCTGCCGGAGTCAGCGAATCCGGCCACGCCGCCGGATGCGGCAGCCTGTTCGGCCGCGACCACAGTCCCGCGTGCCGGCGCAACACACCCAATTGGTGCGAGGACCCCCGACATAGAGCGCGTCATTGCTGCCATGGAAAGATGTGGCTGGGTGCAGGCAAAGGCAGCGCGCCTCCTTGGACTGACCCCGCGCCAGATTGGCTACGTGCTGAGGAAATACGGCGTCGAGATCAAGCGTATCTGAAACCGAGGAGATGAGCTGAGCTGCTTAGCGCCTTGCGGCAGCGATGCAGGTCCGCGTCCGCTTCCACTCGATTCATCGAGGACAGCCTGGCCGAATTCCCGTGTCTGCGTTGCGACCATCGTGTGAGAGGCAACGCTTCCATCGTCAATCCTGTCCGCCATGTTGCTCTCGTTGCGAGCTCATACGGATGCCCCTGGTGACTAAAACGGAGTTAAAATATGTCCGATGCAAAACTGCAAACTGTGCTTTCGGCTCTTCCGCCAGTGACGCGACAGTTAGATGCTCTGCCGTCCAACGGACCAGCACCGGACGGAAATTTTGTCAAGCTGAATACGAATGAGAACCCGTTTCCGTTGCCGCCAATCATAATGCAAAGTGCAGTGGCGGCCCTCAAGTGCCAGTATCTATATCCGGATGACGATAACATCAGCTTGAGGGAAGCGGCGTCCAGCACCTATGGCGTTTCCAGGGATCAGGTCATCGCAGGCAACGGGTCGTCTGAACTGCTCGGACTGATCTACAGAGCTTTCCTCGCGCCTGGCGACAAGGTTGCGATGATGTCGCCAGGGTTTTCGTTCAACCGCAAACTTGCCATGATTCAGGGCGCCGAGTTTCTCGAAATCGGATGTCAAGCTCATTCCCTGCCAATGGAGCAATTGCTTTCCGGTCCGGCAAAAGACGCCAAGTTCATTATGTTGGCCAATCCAAACAATCCGACCGGAACATTCCTCCCGATAAGCGATATCGAACGCCTCGTAGCACAATCAGACCGCTTGGTTGTCCTTGATGAAGCCTACGTCGACTTTGCACCCGATCATGGCCTGCGCCTCATCAACCAGTATCCGAACGTTCTGATCTTGAGGTCATTCTCGAAAAGCTATGCCGCCGCCGGCATTCGCGTCGGTTTCGGTTTCGGTCACCCTGAAATTATTGGCAGGCTGCGAAACATCCAGAACGTCTTCAACATGAACGTCATCGGGCATGCCGTTGGTATCAGCGTGCTTGCGCATCGCGGCGCCTACGCAGAGAACCACAAGCACATCAAGGATGAACGAGAGCGAGTGACAGTCGCGCTGTCGCAACTCGGATTTTCCGTAACGCCCTCCCGCGCAAATTTCTTGCTGGCCCGTGTGCCCGCGGGACAGGACGGCTCATGGTGGCAAGCAGCATTGGAAAGGCAAAAGATACTTGTCGCGTTTTTTCCGGACAAAGGCTTGGAACACTGCATCCGCGTCAGCATCGGCACAAAAGAGCAGATGGATGCATTTCTTGCTGCCGCTGGCGACATTGCTGGAAGCTTAACGGTGCCAAGCTCCAAGGGCAGGGAAGCGTCAGGCTCTGCTTCTTCGTTACGCTGACGTTAATCGGCGATCACACACATCTCTTCCGACTTGCTTGGTCATCCCAACAAGAGAACAGCCTGCTTTTAAAATCGGGGACTTATCGAGTGACAAACGTCTTTCCTTCAAACCTAGCGTTCGGCATCTTCGATCATCTGGACGAGGATGGCCGCGACATCGGTCGGCAGTACGAAGATCGCCTGATATTAGCAGAGGCGTGCGATCAGCTAGGGTTCTATGCCTATCATCTCGCAGAACACCACTGTACTCCCCATGGGAGAGGTCCATCGCCGAATCTGTTCTTATCGAGCGTCGCCCAGCGCACCCGGCGCTTGCGTCTCGGACCCTTGGTGATGCTGCTTGCGCTTTATCATCCGCTGCGTGCGTTCGAAGAGATCTGTATGCTGGACCAGTTGAGCGGTGGCAGGCTCGAACTGGGCATAGGGCGCGGTGCTCTCCCGATCGAATTGGGCTACTTCGGGATTGGTGCGGACGCGGTGCCGGGCCGTTATGCTGAAGCCAGCGAAATCCTCATGGAAATACTTGTTAATCCGATGAAGGTCGGCACGCTATGCTATCAAGGCCGCCATTTTGATCTCAATGACGTTCCTTTGACGCTAAGACCTCATCAGCGTCCACATCCGCCGACATGGGTCGCTGCCAATCGACCCGAGTCCGCAGCTTGGGCGGCTGCGAATGGAACCAATATCGCGTGTGTAGGACCTTCCTCTTCTGTTCGCAAAACTACTGATGCGTTCCGCGCCTATCGAGAGGACAACGCTGGCGCGGGGGATCAGGCGCAATTTATCGGATTGCTCCGCATGGTCGTGGTTGGGCGTTGTGACACACATGCCTATTCGCTCGCGGCACCTGCTTACGAACGCTGGCTCAAGAGCTTCCAATTCCTTTACGAGCTTAACGCTATCCCCACTCCACCAAACCTGCCGCTGACCTTCGATGCGGCAGTCGAGAGTGAATTGTGCGTGGTAGGATCAGCAGAATCTGTGCGAAAAGCTCTGTTAGGTCAGTTGGAAGAGGCAGGTGCCAACTACCTGCTTTGTCAACTGGCATTTGGAAATCTGCCGCTAGATGCTTCCCTGTACACTGCGACGACCATCCAATCCGAAATCATGGCTCGACTTGGCTGACCATGAAATTCGCAGTCTGAGGTTGAATCGTTGTACAGCGCTCCCTCACATCCACGTGCTCTAGCGTGCACGTGGTGGGGACGGGCAATCGGGAGGGAGGCCAAACTGACGACGAGCCGGCGGCACAGAATACCAGGTTTGTGCGTTGGCTGGCGTCTGGGCCATCTTGTGAACCTGCATGATCCTAAGGAGATGATGGCCGAGCGCGTCACAATGCAGGCACGCGTCTGCTCGTCGCGCTCGCGCTAGCCGTTGCCCATAGCCCGCCGCAGAGGTTCTTCTCGCCCGGGGCGGCGTCGGTGCGGCGCCTCCAGCTTCATCAGCGGCCCGGCGGTAGCAAAGCCGCCACTCGCTTCGGCGCTGTTGAGGGCGCGCTCGCGAGCGGCTTTGCTACGCCCAGCCACCACCAGGAGCGAGCTCGCCCGATGATGGGGTGCACTGCGGTCGGGATACGATGCTGGAGGAAATCGTTCGCAGCCGGTCTTCACGAACTGCGAGGAGTGCTTGTCCTTGAATGCTGCCTGCTGGCCGTCTGCGGTGCCTGAGTGGTCCGCCGACACGCCCGAAAGTCAACGCCACTACCACAAGGCCGCCAAAAAGTCAGGTCTGGGAGCCAGCTTGCACGGTGGTCTCGTGTTCGGGGATGTCGTCGAAGGAGGCATAGTTGAGATAGTAGAGTTTGGAATACAGGCCGCCCATGGCTATTAGCTCATCGTGGTTGCCAGTCGCAACAACTTGGCCATTCTGAAGCACGATGATGCGGTCGGCCCCCCGGATCGTGGCGAGGCGGTGGGCGATGACGAGGCCAGTCCGCCCTTCAAGCAGCTTGATCAGAGCCTTCTGAATCTGCAATTCCGTGTAGCTGTCGATGTTGGCGGTCGCTTCGTCGAGCACGAGGATCTTGGCGTCAGCGACGAGGGCCCGGGCGAAACTGATAAGCTGGCGCTGGCCAAGAGATAAGTTGTCGCCGCGTTCGCCAAGTTGGGTCTCATACCCGTCGGCGAGGCTCATGACGAAGTCATGCGCGCCGACCGCCGTCGCCGCCTCGATCACCTTGTCGCGCGTGGCTTCCGTCTTCTGGTATCGAATGTTCTCGAAGACCGTCCCGGTGAACAGGAATGGCTCCTGCAGCACCATGGCGACCTGGCGGCCGAGCGATTCTTGGGTGAGGTCGCGCACATCATGCCCGCCGACCAGCACCTGACCCTGCTGAACATCATAGAAGCGGTGGACCAGGGCCATCGCACTCGATTTGCCAGAACCGCTCGGTCCGACCAGTGCGACCGTCTCGCCGGGGTTGACCCTGAAGGAGACATTTTTCAGAACCGAACGGTTCGGATCGTAGCCGAATGTGACGTCCCTAAACTCGACCGAGCCGTCCATTTCGGGCGAAAGTACCTCGGCATTGGGTTTGTCCTGAACATCGATCTTGACATCGAGCACATCGGTCAGGCGCTTGCCTGAGGCCATGGCGCGCTGCATGATCGAATATTGCAAGGTGAGTGAGCGGATCGGGTCAAAGAAGCGCTGGATGTAAAACAGGTAGGCTACCAACACGCCCACATCTATACGGCTATTCACGACCATCGAGCCGCCGACCACAATAACGGCGGCCAAGGCGAGGCCCGTGAGGCCATCGACGATAGGCACCATGACCAGTGCATATCTGGCAGCGATCAGTTGGGTCCTGAGGTTGGCATGGGCCCGGTCGTCGAAAAGAATGAAATTCACCTGCTGGCGATCCATCGACTGTATGGTCCGCACGCCGTGAATGGCTTCGGCCAGCGCGCCATTGACGACGGAATTGGTTTCGTGTGCAGCCATGAAGGCGTCGCGGGCACGCGGCAGCCAGACAATGCGGACGATCACCAGGATCGGCAGAACCGACAGCGTCAGGAGGCCGAGGCGAAAGTCGAGCCACAGCATTACGAAAACGATGCCGAAGAGAAGCGCAACATCGCCTAGGGAATATACCGAGGTTTCCAGGAACTCCTGTATGGAGTTAACGTCGCCTTGCAGCCGCGACATCAGGCGTCCGACCTCAGTCTTGTCCATGAAAGAGAGCGAAACCTTTTGCAGATGGCCAAACATGGCGCGGCGGATGTCGAACAGGACAGTTTCGGCAATTTTCCCATCCAAGGTTTCCTGCATGTAACCGGCGGCGAAATTGACCAAAATCGCCGAAAGGAACGCGCCGACGGCCGCAAGCTGGGCTGAGCGATCGGTCCCTGCCGGGTTCATGCCGTTGTCGATCGCGTAGCGGATGATCAAGGGGATGAGAAGCTGCGTCCCGGTGAAGATCAGCATCGCGACAATCGTGACAACTACCTTTGCCCGATAGGGATGGACGAAGCCCCAGATCCGGCGGAGGATGCTCTTGTCGAAAGCCCGGCCGAACATCTCCTCCTCGATCCGGTGCGAGCCGACGACCGCGCGCGGAGGGCGTCTGCCGTCGTCACGGTCGGCTTCGAGTTCGCCGGGGCCCTGGTCCATCAGCGGGCGCCCCCATACTGGGTCATATGCTATCACCTGGGCGCGTCTGGAGATCGTAAAGGGCCCTGTAGCGTCCCCGCTTCGCCAGAAGCTCTTCATGCGTGCCGCGTTCTACGATTTCGCCGTTATCGACAAAAAGGATCTGATCGGCATGCAGAAGCGCACTCAGCCGGTGCGCGATGATGATCGTCACCCGATCCTTGGCGAAGCGCCGCGTCGCCGCGCGAATGCGCTGCTCGGTGCCGGCATCGATCGCGGCCATCGAGTCGTCGAAAACGACGACAGAGGGGCGCAGCATCATGGTGCGAGCAATCGTGAGACGCTGGCGCTGGCCGCCAGAGAGAGAGACGCCGCGTTCGCCCACGACCGTCTCATACCCTGCTGGGAGCCCGAGGATGTAGTTGTGGAGCTGGGCGAATTCGCCAGCGCGTTCAATTCGCTGTCTCTTCGCCCAGGGGTCGCCATAAGCGATGTTGTTCTCAATCGTGGTGGTGAACAGGAACGCATCCTGCTGTACAACGGCAACCGCCTTGCGAAGGCTCTCGAGGGTGACATTGCGTATGTCCTGGCCGTCCAACGTGATGGCGCCACCGGTCACGTCGTAAAAGCGGGGGATCAGATGAGCCATCGTCGATTTGCCGGAACCCTGCGGACCGACGATCGCGATCGTCTCGCCTCTCCGGGCCTCAAAGCTGAGGTTCTTCAGAATGGCGCGGTTTTCGACATTGGGGTACGCAAATGAGACATTGTGGAAGCGCAGAGTGCCGTCGCTTATCTCAAGCGGTCTGGCCTCGAGAGCATCCCTGATCGTGATCTCCTGATCGAGGAGACCGAAAAGCCGCGAACCGCAGCTGGAAGCGCGGGCAAAGGCATTGACCATGAGGCCGATCTGGCGGACTGGCATTTGCAGGATGGTCATGAAGGTCAGGAAGGTCGCCATCGTTCCGACGCTGATCTCGCCAGCGATGAGCTTGTTGCCACCGATCCAAAGCACCAATCCCATTGCGAAAAAGAAGGACAAGGTCATCGCCGACGTGCTGGGTACGTAGATGTCAACGAGATCGTTGGCGAGGCCGAGCGCGGTCTTGGAAGCGCGGTCGAACTTCAGCATCTCATAGGATTGAGCCGCAAAAGCGCGGACCACGCGGATGCCTGCGAGATTTTCCTTCATCACGCGGCTTAGTACCGAAAGGCGCTCATAGAGGTCGAGCCAGGTGGCGCGCAGCCTAAGCTGTGTGGTCGATGAGCGCCAGGCGACAAAAGGCACGAAGCTCAGCGCGACCAGGCCGAGCATGAGATCGATCGAGATCATCATGTAAGCGCCGATCCCGATCAGCATGGTGAGCAGGACCACGCGAACGAGCGCGGTGGAAAAATACATCCGCACGCCTTGGAGATCGAGCATTCCGATGGTGATCAGATCGCCTGAATGGACCCGATCGTGAAAGGAAAAGCTGAGACGCTGGATCTTGTCGTAGTAGGCGAGCCGCAGTTCGTACGCGACATGATGCCCGACGGCTTCGGCAAAATAGTTCTGCGCCATCGTGAAAAGGCCGCGTAGCGCGCTGACGGCGAGCAGCAGGAGAGCCGGGGTCCAGAGCGCTTGTCCTGCCGCGCTCCCGGCGACACCGCCCCCGATGGCTGTCTGGGCCTGGTCGACAGCCCGGCCGAGAAGCTGGGGAATGAGCAACTGGAGGATTGCCGCCATGATCGTCGAGCCCATAGCGAAGGCGACCTGCCAGGGATGCCGAAAATTCATACGCGTTATGCGCAACAGCGTACTCAAATCCCGGCCCCAGCGCGCCGCTTCAACATGGGTCAACGAATTCAGAGCGTCCGTTGCGCTGCCGACAGCATCACTGTTCACGGGTGTATTCCCGACTGCATTTTGCGCCTTCGAGGAAAGCCGAAGGACGCATCATCAAAGGCGACCGCCATTTTAATCCTGTCCACAACCTGCAGCCTTGCCCGTTCCCAGAAGCCGAGCCGCCGCTTGACTAAGTGGCATGTCGATCACCGTGATTCCGCTTGCCGCAAGGAAACGCGCTTCGTTTCTGGTCAGGGTTTCCGCGTCCATTACGGTGCAATAGGGACCGCGGGAGCGCTTCATGATCTGTCTGGCGTAGGTGCGCAGCATCTGATCGTTGAAGCGGCAGCCAACGAAGAAAAATCCACGGGTGATGCGCCGTTCCTTCACCACGTCAGGGATAGGTGTCTGGATATCAATTTCGGTCAGGACTTCGACATAGTCGGAATCTGCGACGAGAAAGTTTTGCGAGGGCCTACTACTCCCGTGAGGTGCATAGAGGACCGTCTTTGCCCCCGATCGGGCGTCGAGCTCCCTCCCGGACAAATCGTAGGTTTTTGTCCAAATGTTGCCGATTTCGTTCGCCCGCGTGACGCCTTGTATCTCAACGACGTCCGTTCGGCCGCTCTCCACGAGAGCCGTGCGCATCGCGCTGTCATACCAGCTGTCGATGATGAGGGAGAGCGGCAACCTTGCGAGCCAGGCGTGGAGGAGGGTTGGCCTCACCGGCGCTGCGAATATCTCGGTCATCCAAGCTTGAAGCGTCCGGCGATGCCGGCGCTGTTCGATGAACTGCGCAACCGACCACATATTGGTGCGGATCCTGGAAGGGGCGGGCGCCCGTGCATTGAGTGCCGCGGCAACGACCTCCGGATTATGCGGCACAGGCGGTTCCGCACAGTTGAACCCAAGAAGACCCGGACCGAGATAGGGGATCACCTCATCGGCGGCGAGCGCTGCCTTCGCCAGGTCAAGCAGCTTATCGGCAAAACTGTCCCGCACTATGACAAGGTGGCCCGATGTCAGGATCGTATTCATGCTCGTTTCCTCGCGACGCACTTAGCGGCAGCATCAGTCCTCTTCGGAAACCTTCCTGGCCTCGACAGTGATCGGCAGACGCGTATCCCGTGGGAGATCGGGTAAGACGAGCCGCCACCCGTTCCGGAGCGTGATAGTTCCGCCCCACAACTCTTCCTTCTCAAGCTTGATGATCGGCTCTTCGAGGTCTTTTTTGGGGACATACGCCGACAAGCCAGCATCGGTCCTGCGGATCATGACTTTCATCTGGCCGTCCCTTCATTGGAATTGCTTGCAGCACTGCAGGACTCGGCTTTCTCGAGGCTCATCAGTTCACGCGCTCGCATGCCGACGACGGTGCCACGGTCGATCCACTCGACCGCATAGATGAAGAACTGCTGGAGAAAGGTGCCGATGTCGCGCACATATCCCTCGTCGCCCTTGCGCACGAGATTTTCGCCGATCTCCCTGCCAGGATAGGTGCCGTCATTCTTTATGTGGCGAGTGGCACGTACCCGCTCTCCCGGCATGAATCGTGGAGGCCTGCGGATTTCGATCTCCTCTTCGCGTCCGAGCGACATGTCCGTTCCCTGATTTCTCTTGCGGCTGCAGGTTGTGAACAAGGCGTTGCAGGCGTCCTGCGTAGGCAGCCCCGCCCATGTCGGCAGCCCATGTGGTCACGCAGGAACGCAGGTCTTCGGCACCGGACATACCGAGGCACATTGCTGCGCATCGAAGACCCCCTCGCATTCGGTGCACTTCTGTGACTCGATCACGTAGCTCTCGCCTTTGAACTTGATCGCGCCGGAAGGACATTCGAATTCGCAGGCGCCGCATTGGGTGCATTGGGATGCGATGATCTTGAAAGCCATTTTAACTCCTGGTCCGAATGGATGAGACAGCTCAGGCCGTCGCCGCGAGTGCGGGGGCCCCTGACGCGGCGGTGTAAATCGCGCTGATTGCCGTCTCGATATAGTCATGGGCACAAGCGTCGGTGGCTCTGATTCCAGCGTCCGCGAGCTGATCCTGCGGGCAAGTTCCAATCCTGGCGCACAGCACGATATCTATGCCTTGAAGGGCTGCGACGATGCCACCGAGGGCGGCTTCCTTGCCCAAGCCGCCGAGGCAATACTTCTCCACCTTGCGATGCCCGACAAAGCTGATCCCTCTCGGCGAGGCTTCGTAAACCTGGAATTCCTTCGCATGGCCGAAATGTTCGTTGACGCGGCCGCCGCCCTTGGTCGCCACCGCGAAGAGGACGGCTTTGCCGGGCCTCGCTGCCTTGACCAATCCGATCGCTTCACTTCTGGCCGCCACGTGATCACGGCGCTCCTGCGCGACCAGCTCCCGATAGGCGTTACGCTTGCTGGCATCGTAGGTGACCTCGCCGGGAATCCGGTCGGCCCTGAATTCCTGGCCACGATCCTCGCCAAGCATGCCGACGGCATCTGCCCGGCACTGCCGGCAGTGGCGCATCAACTGGGCGCCGCCTTCGAGACGATCCTGAAGAGCCTTCAGCTCCATTGCGTTTGGGCCGCGCTGCCCACTCAGTCCGTAATGCGTGCCGTGCGCCGGGTCCGAAATCAGCGGCATGAGGTTGTGCAGGAACGCGCCTCGCTCCTTGACCCATCTATTCACCTCGATCAGATGCTCATCGTTCACGCCAGGAATCATCACCGAATTGATTTTGGTGAGGATGCCGCGCGCGGTCAGCATCTCCAGGCCCAACATCTGCCGCTCGTGCAGCATCCGGGCGGCTTCGAGGCCGACGTAGCGGCGATGGTCGTAAAAGATCCAAGGATAGATCTTTGTACCGACCTCAGGGTCGACCATGTTGATGGTGATCGTCACGTGATCGACATTCATGTCGGCAAGCTCATCGACATGGTCCGGTAGCGCGAGCCCATTCGTGGAGATGCAAAACTTGATGTCTGGGATTTCCCTGGCGACCCTGGCGAAGGTCGCCTTCGTCTTCTTCCAGTCGTAACAGGCATCGCCCGGTCCGGCGATGCCGAGCACGGAAAGCTGCGGCACCTCGCTGGCGACCGCGATCACCTTGCGTAGCGCCTGGTCGGGCGTCAGCTTTTCAGAGGCCACCCCAGGCCGGCTTTCGTTGGCGCAATCATATTTGCGATTGCAGTAGTTGCACTGGATATTGCAGCCCGGCGCGACCGCGACGTGCATGCGCGCGAAATAGTGATGCGCCTCTTCTGAAAAGCAGGGGTGATCCTTGATCTTCTCCCAGACAGCCGGATCCGTGTCGTCGGGCTTTGTCGACGAGCCGCAGGACGAAGAGGCGCAGCCACCAGCTTTCATGGTGCCAAGCAACTGGTCACCGAATGTCGTGCTGAGGCTCTCAAGCGAAATTGCCGGTGCGGACATGAACGGCTCCGTTGCTGCGTGATGTCGCAGTCCAAAGCGCAAGAGCTATGCCAGCTCAAAGAGCTGTTTCGGTTCACGAATAGGCTTGTCGTGTCAGATTCCTTCGGATTGCTCCGACAAACCTTTGTCGGGCTTACGACAGTGGACACGCAAATAGGGTCGCGAGGCTAGCAGCCTCGGGCGCGCAGAGTGTGAGCGAGACCACTCCGGGCTGCTTACGGTTGACGTCATCACGACGTCTAGAATTTCTTCACCACGATACCATGCCGGCGCAGGGCGTAGCCGACTTGCCGCGGCGTGAGGCCGAGGATACGAGCCGCCCTGGCCTGGACCCAACCGGCCTTGTCCATCGCGTCGATCACCCGGTCGCGTTCCGCCAGACGCGGGGGACAAGCGGGATCGTTCGGATCGCCGGCCGTAAGGGGAGATATCTTGCCTGCGGAGGCACCGATGCAACTGGCCGGCAGCCGCAATCCGACCGGCACTGCGTTGACCCGTGCGAGATCGTCGATGGCATTGCCGCCATTCGAGCGGTCGGCTCGCTTCCAGAGGAGCCAGGAAAGGCACTGGCCCTTCTTACAGGCGAAATCGGATGGAGTGATCGTCCTTGAGCGCGCAAGTGTGGCCGTCCTTTGGACGCAGTTCTCCAGCTCGCGGACGTTACCAGGGAAGTAACATTGCGAGATCAGGTCAAGCGCCGGCGCCGCGAAGGCTAGTGCGCGATCGTTCTCCTTGTTGAACCGGTTGAGGAAGGCGTTCGCAAGGCGTGGAATATCGCCGGTTCGCTCTCTGAGCGGAGGCAGGATAATTGGCACGACATTGATGCGGTAATAAAGGTCGGCCCTGAACTCCCCTTTTATGACGGCCGTCTCGAGGTCCTTGTTGGTGGCGCATATGAGGCGCACGTCGACCTGTAGCGTTTTGGTGCCGCCGACTCGCTCCAACTCGCCTTCCTGCAAGACACGCAACAGCTTGGCTTGAAAGGCCGGCGAAATCTCGCCGATTTCATCAAGTAGCAGCGTTCCCTCATTTGCCAATTCAAAACGACCGGCGCGCTGGGAGATAGCACCCGTGAAAGCGCCCTTTTCATGCCCAAACAGTTCTGACTCCAGAACGCTTTCAGACAGTGCGGCGCAGTTCAATTTGACGAAAGACTTCTTCCTCCGACGTGAGAGCTTATGGATGGCCTGCGCAAAGAATTCCTTGCCGGTGCCGCTTTCACCCCGAAGAAGCACGGTGGAATTGGTCCCTGCTACGACCGAGACGGTTTCGAGCACCTGCTTGAGTGCGGGGCTTTCCCCGATGATCCCGTCGATTTTGGCATCCGCATGCCGGGCAGGGTCGTAGGTCCTCCCCTCGTTGGGCGATTTCTCCGGTCCCGATTGCTCATGGCCACACCGCTGACGATCTGTACTCAGGGCGCGATGGAGGCGGATGGTCCGGCCGACAAGGTTGGCGACCATCGTCAGGAAATAAATGTCCTCGTCGTCGCGAAAGTCGGTGGCGCCGTCTCCGGCGCGGTCGATCGACAATGTCCCAAGGATATCATGATCAGCCTTTAGCGGGATACCGATAAAGGCAATTGGGATGGTTCCGATGCTCGAAGACGTTTGAAGGTCAGCCTGAAATAGTTGGGACTTGCGCACGTCCGGTATGAAGAGCGGCGTCCCCGTAGCGACGATTTGATCTGTTACGGCCTGTGGTATGACGCGGCGAGTGCCTGATTGACGTACGTGGGTATTGCCGGCAGTCGCGGCAATCTCCAGCTCTCCTTCAGCGTCCAGGACGACGATTGCTCCGTGACGCATCTGCAGAAATGAAGGCAGGACGTTCACGACATTGGCGAGCGTAATCTCCAGCTCGCTGGGGGCGGTCAGCACCTTCGATATCTCGTAGAGTCCTCTGAGCGCGATATCTGATTGGGGCATGCTTTTGATGGGCGGTTCAGGGCGGGTCTCCCGAGGTCCAACCTCGTCGACCCGATCTTGCGGTCCGTGGGTCATGGAAACACCTCAGGGGTTGTCGTCCAGAGTGCTCCTCCTTTTTTATCTGAATTCTGAAAGCACAGTATTCACGAGCTTCTCTTCGTCGAAGCGACGATCGAAGCAACGAAGATAGACTTGGCGTTGGGCGAGACCTAAACTGTATCAAGATCAACCCTCTTAATACGTGCGTGCGTCGGTCATCCGAATTTGAAGAGGACTCCGAAACCGCCGCGTGGATAGTTCCACTCGATCTCGCCACTGGTCTCACACAAAATCCGGCAGGTGCCGCACTCCATGCAGCCGTCAGCAGTGATCTCCACTTGACCTTTGTCGTTCAACTCATAACATTTCGCCGGGCAGACGTGGGTAAGCGCGAGCAAGTTCGCGCTTGGCCTCTCGTGCGGTCGCACTTTGATATGCGGGCGGCCGGAATCCACCAAGTAGCGGTTCTGGTAAAGCTTGTCCTCGACACGTGACTTTGTCACTGCGATCGTCATTTCGTCTCCCTTCAGCGCCACGCCAATGCAAGGCGGACCGCGTCGCTGACCAGCCCCCAACGCGAGCGCGCCTTGATGAAGGCCGCCGTGGTCGCCTTTTCCTTCTCGATCTTCGGCGTGCCGTCGACACGCATGAAGTTCTGCGCGGCTTGCGACATCAACCGCGGATAAGTTGTGAAGTAATTGCAGGAATTGGTGTGGAGCAAGGCCGGCATATCTTTGTATTTCTTTAGGTCCTTGACCACGAAGGACTTGTCCAGCATGGCTTTGTAAAGAGCGAGATTTCGTTTGGTCATAGGAGCGTTGCGGCTGTTGACCTCGATGATTGCCTCAGCCGCGATGCGGCCGGAGGTCATGGCGAGGTTCGAACCCTCGCGGTGAATGGCGTTGTTCAGTTGCGCGGCATCGCCGACCACGACCCAACCATCGCCAAACAGCTGCGGAATAGCCTTGTAGCCGCCTTCGGGAATGAGGTGTGCGGAATATTCTTTCACTTCCGAGCCGGCGATCAGCGGCCGGATCGAAGGATGGCTCTTTAAGGCATCAAGGAGAACGTAGGGGCTCTCGACCATCGCGGCAAAATCGGAGACGAGGCAGCCAATGCCCAGTGAGATCGACTCCTTGTTGGTGTAGAGGAAGCCGAGCCCGGCCATGCTGCGGGAGGTCGTGCCCACCGCCTCGATCACGCAGCCTTCATCGCCCTTGACGCCGAACCGCTGCTCAATGACCTCTTCGGGCAGGAAATGCATTTCCTTAACGGCGAGCGCCACGGTTTGTGGCTTCGGCATCTGGCGCAGGCCGGCTCGCGTGCCAAGCAGTCCGCAGACACCTTCTGCGAGAACGACCACGTTCGCGTAGATGGCTCCGCCGGCCCGATCTGTGCGGACGCCGACCACCCTGTCCTTGGCGTCACGGATGAGCTCCGTCACGGTCGTCTCGCACAGAACCGTCGCGCCGGCCTCGCGCACCTTACGCGAAAACCATTTGTCGAACTGGGCACGGATGATTGTGTATCGGTTGGGCTTGGCCTCATTGAAGTCGTCCGACCGATAGTGAATCCCGGTATGGGATGTGTCGTCCATCACCCAAAGCCGCTGTTCAACCAAATGCCGCTCGAGAGGCGCATCGTCCCTGAAATCCGGGATGATCTTCTCCAGCATGTTCGCGTACATGATGGCACCTTGGACATTCTTGGAGCCCGGATATTCACCGCGCTCCAACTGCAGCACCTTTAGGCCATGGCTGGCCATGGTGTAAGCAGCTGCGTTTCCGGACATGCCTGCCCCAACAACAATGGCGTCGAAGTTTTCCTCGATCATGTCCGTCCCTTAGCTCGCAAGCTTATCGCGACTGTGGGGCGACAGCCGCCGCGTGAAGGCTTCCGTCAGTGCGGGCAGGAAGCGGATCGCGTCGGTGACGATTCCGAGGTGAGCGAAATCGAATATCGGCGCGTTCGGGTCGGTGTTGATGGCCACGATGAGATCCGCCCCCTCGACGCCAACCCGATGCTGGACGGCGCCGGAAATCCCGGCCGCTATGTAAAGCTTCGGCCGGATGGTCTTGCCAGTTTGGCCGATCTGCCGATCAGCTGGCATCCAGCTCTTCTGGACTAACGGGCGCGAACAGCCATGCTCGGCGCCGATTGCTCGCGCGAGGTTCTTCACAAGCTGCAGGTTCTCCGCCGCGCCAAGACCAAGGCCTCCCGCAACCACGACGTCGGCATAGGCAAGGTTTGCCTTTGCCGACTGATTGTCCGGCAGGAAGCCGAGGACTTTGGTAGCGATCTCGTCCTCGGCAAGCGAGAGCTTGTGCCGGATGACACGCCCGACCGGTTTATCCGTCCGCTGCGGCATGGGCATGACTCTTGGCCGCACTGTCGCCATCTGAGGGCGGAAATTGAGCGTATAGATCGTGCACAACAAGGAACCGCCGAAAGTCGGACGCGTGGCGGCGAGCGAACTGTCGGTATCCACATCGAGTTCGGTGCAGTCGGCCGTGAGCCCTGTCTGCAAGGTCGTCGCCACGGAGCCGGCAAGATCCCTGCCGAGTGTGGTGGCACCGAGAAGAAGGATTTCGGGTTTGTGGGTATCGACCAGATCCGTCATCGCCTTGGTGAAAGGCTCGTTCCGATAGTCGGCGAGCAGGGGCGCCTCGGCGATGTAGACAAGGTCAGCACCATAAGCGAATGCCTCGGCAACGGCGTTCCCGACGGCCTCTCCCGGCGGTCCGAGCACGACGCCTGCAAGCTGGACCTGAAGCTTGTCTGCTAATTTGCGGCCTTCGCCGAGCAGCTCGAATGATACGGGATGGACCTGGCCGCGTTCGAGCTCGATGAAGACCCAGACGTGCCGGTAGTCCTTGAAATGGGCGGGCAGCTCCTTCTTTATGCCGGCGCGGCCGGCGGCAGGGCGAGGGGTTTCTCGGTTCGCGGTCGACATCGTTTTGCTCCTTGCCGTCACGCGCCGCCGTTAAAGGCGAGCTCATGTTCCAGCGCCGGCTGGCGGGTGAAGATTGCGGTGATGAGTTCGTCAGCGACATCGCGCAAGGCCTTCTCGGCGGTGTCGATTAGTGCCGCCTTTTCAGCTCGAGCAGGAGGGGCGAAAACACGCTTGACGACGGTCGGTGAGCCGCGCAGGCCGCATTTGGTGAGATCCTCAATGCCGGCGTCGGCCGCACTCCATTTCAAGACCTGGCTGCGCGCGGCGCACAAGGCGTCGTGGATCGAGCCCCGGCGGATCTCGTTTGTGCCTTCCAGCATGGTGATGAGGCAAGGCAGCCTGCTCTTCAGCATCTGTGTGCCGCCTTCGGAGCGGCGCTCGACCTTGATCTCGCCTGCAGCAAGATCAATAGAGGGGATCTTCGCGACATAGGTCAGCTGCAGGAGTCCGAGGCGCTTGGCGATGCCGGGCCCGACCTGGGCCGTGTCGCCATCGATCGTCTGCTTGCCGGTGAAGACGAGGTCTGGCGTGCCGAACGTCTCGCCGACCTTCGCGATTGCCTGGGAAAGGGCGAACGAGGTCGCCAGCGTGTCGGAGCCGGCAAAATAGCGGTCGGTCAAGAGCACCGCTCGGTCGGCGCCGTAGCCGAGCGCCTTGCGCAGCGCGTCCTCTGCCATGGGCGGACCCATGGTGAGCACAGTGACTTCGCCGCCATAGGCATCGCGCAGTCTGAGCGCTTCTTCGAGGGCGAACAGGTCGTAAGGGTTGATGATGGTCGGAACACCCTGGCGCATGATTGTGTTCGTCACCGGATGGACCCTTATCTGTGCCGAGTCCGGCACCTGCTTGATGCAGATTACGATGTGCATTGGCGGTTTCTCTAGGCTCCTGTCCGGTTGCGGGGCATTGCGGTTATCTCCTTGATCCGCATAATTCGTGCCAAGTCTCTTGCGCTGCCCCTTTCCTACAACTTCGGCTGGTTGCTTCTGACGGCGCTGTGGTGATGACCGGATTTGTCGGCTGCTCGACATTGTCGCGTCGCAACCCTTGTCGCCGCTCATTCTCGTCCGAACCGCTTCAGTACCGAGTCGAACGGGATAAAGGTGTGACCCGGCGCGGCAGGTTTGTTCGGATCGTGGTCTTTGAGCACCTTGAAGACCCGATGCGTGAGCGGCGAGGAAATCGCAAAGTCCTCGTAAGCGCGTTCGAGCGTCGCGCGCACCCTCGCGGCAATCACCTGGTCGGGCAGACCGGAGAAATCTTCTTCGGCAAGGTATTGGCCCACGCGCTTCATTATATGGAGCCGCGAGACATTCAGCACCTTGGGGTCATAGGAGACGCCAAGGACTGAGAAGAACTCCTCCGCGGCCGACAGGCGCTTCAGTCGTGCGAGGATGTCTGTGACATCGATGGGGCGGCTGTCAGCGGAACAATTCATTGCATTCTCCCTGGTCGCAAAACTGTGGCCTTTGCGCGCGCGCGCACGGCTGACCTGGACCCGCACAGCTCGAAGAGGGACGCCTCGCTGCACATTTTATCGTAGAGCTCGACCAGTTGAGTTGCAGTGAGCGTCGATTTGGTCTCGGCCGCCTCGCGCCGGACGCGGGCCACCATCGCGGCTGCCAGATCCGGGTCGAGATCGCGACCGCTTTCGCTCAGCACATGGGCAATCGCAGTGGCGCCGGAATGCTTGCCGATGACGATGCGCCGGCAGCGGCCCACGAGAGCCGGATCAAGCCCCTGATAAGTACGCGAGTCCTTCAGCAGCCCTGCGACGTGAATGCCGGATTCGTGGGTGAAAACATCGGCGCCGACGACCGGCTTAGTGGCCGCGGTCTGCCGGCGGGCGGCCCAAGCCACCTCGGCGGCGAGGCCGGGCAATGCGGTCAGCTCGATGCCGGTATCTGCGCCGCCGAAGACCGCCATCGCGGCGGCCACCTCTTCCAGCGCGGCATTGCCCGCACGCTCGCCGAGCCCCAGGACGGTGACGGAGGCATGGCGCGCGCCTGCGCGGATTGCGGCTAGCGTGTTGGCGCCAGCAAGTCCGAGATCGTTGTGCGCATGAAATTCAAGGTCGATTGGAGACTGCACCACCAGCTGGGCGACAAGTTCGAAGGTTGAAAACGGGTCGAGAACACCGACTGTGTCGGCCAGCCTCACGCGGCTTGCGCCGGCGCGTGCGGCCGTCTCGATGACGCGGGCGAGATGATCCCGATTGGCCCGCGAGGCATCCTCGCACCCCACCGCGACGAAGAAGCCGGCGGCGGCGGCGCGCCTGACCATATCATCGATGACCTGGAGCGCTCCCGCCTTGTCGAGGCCGAGCTTGGCGGCAAGTTGGATGTCCGACGCAGGCAGCGACAAATTGACGGCTTGGACGCCGCTCTCGATCGCTGCATCGAGATCCAACGACGTCATCCGGCACCAGGCCATGAGGCGAACCGGAAGACGCCGCGCTACCACGGCGCGAATTGTTTCGATCTCGTCGACGCCCATGACCGGCGTGCCGATCTCGATCTCTGTCACGCCGGCCGCCGCAAGAGACTCAGCGATCTCCAGCTTTTCCGTCGTGGTAAAGGCGACGCCCGGCGCCTGCTCGCCATCGCGCAAGGTCGTATCGTTGAGAGAGACATGACGGGTCATGACCGGCAGCCTGTTCTTCTGCCGCTCACGCATAGACCGGATTACCCGGCCCAGAACCGAAAAAGCTGCGCAGCTTCCCCACGATTGCCGGCATGACCTCGAGCACCCGGTCGATATCCTCTTCGCTGTTGTCCCGCGCCAAGGAGAAGCGGACTGCCGCGTGCGGCGTTTTCATCGCGCTTAGGACATGGCTTGGTTCCAGAGAGCCGGAGGTGCAGGCCGAGCCAGAAGAACACGCGATGCCAATGCGGCTGAGGAGAAGTGGAATTCCATCACTGTCGACATGTTCGAAGGAGATGTTTGCGGTGTTGGGCAACCGTTGCAGGGGATCACCAGTGACACAGGTGCTTGGGATGCGCTGGAGGATCCCGCCCTCCAGGCGATCGCGGAGCGACTTTACCCGTGTGGTCTCGTCGTCCATGAATTTCAAGGCGAGTTCGGCCGCCGTGCCGAGCCCGGCTATGCCGGGCGTATTCTCGGTGCCAGCACGCCGGTTGTGTTCTTGGTGACCCCCCTTGATCAGCGAATGGAAATTGACGCCACGTTTTACGAAAAGCGCGCCGATCCCTTTCGGCCCGTGCAGCTTGTGGCCGGAGAGCGACACCATGTCGATTGCGGTCGACTTCAGGTCCATCGGAAGCTTGCCGACCGCCTGCACAGCATCCGTATGGAAAAGGGCGCCCACTTCCTTGGCCAACTCGGCAAGCCTGGCCACGGGGAAGATCACACCAGTCTCGTTGTTCGCCCACATTATGGAAACGATTGCCACCCTTGGGGTCAGGGCGGCCATATAGGCGTCGAGGTCGAGCCGGCCACGGCAATCCACCGGGATCCTATGCACCTTGACGCGGCGGGTCTTTTCAAGATGCGCGCAAAGCGTCAGCACGGCGGGATGCTCGACCGCGGACGTAACGATCTCGGTTCGGTTGGGCGCCGCCTCGAGCGCTGAAAGAAGCGCTGCATTGTCGCTTTCTGTCCCACCTGAGGTGAAGGTGATCTCATCGTCGAACTCCGCGCCGATCAGCGCTTGCAACTGCCTCCGCGCCTTTCTCACCGCCGCACTGACTGAGGCGCCAAGAGCGTGCGCCGACGAAGGGTTGGCGAATTGATCCCTAAAGAACGGCAACATCGCTTGCAGGACCGCAGGATCGACCCGTGTGGTTGCGTTGTTGTCGAGATAGACAGGCTTCATAGGTGCGATCCTCAGTTAACCAGAATGACGCGAGCGCGGACCGACTCGTTGAGCCTCTGGCGCATGCCGTTGATGATCATGGGGCTGAACTGGCAGCCCGCGCAGACGCCCGGAGTGTTTGACGCAGACCGGATCTCCGTCGAGATGGACATGTTCGCAGTGGCCGCCGTCAGCCCGCAGGTAAGGACGCCCGAACGCGACAACGTTATCGATGAGCCGAATTTGGCACAGCAGCGCGATTTGTCCGCAAGCAGCTCGGGTGCCACCAGGGCCCGAGCTGTTTCGGGAGGCAACGTTCTTTGCATCCTAGGGAAGCGAATGGCTGTCCCGAAATCGGCTTTGACCTTACCTTGTTCTTTAGGACGGGGACATCTGTCGTGCCGGCCATATAAGTCTCCTCTGCCGCAAAATCAGTCCGACGGCCGCATAGGCGCTTCGGGCGTTTAACTGAAGGACTTGCCGCAACCGCACTTCTCGCGCGCATTGGGGTTATCGAAGACAAAGCCGGAAGATTCGAGCCCGGTCAGGAAGTCAACGGTCATGCCGGCGACATGTGGTTGGGAGCCCGCGTCCACGAACAGCTTGATCCCATTTGTGTCAGTGATCGCGTCGCCCTCGCGCGACACGCTCTCCAGGCCCATTAAGTATTTGAAGCCGGCGCAGCCGCCGGCCTCGACCATAATGCGAAAGCCTTCCGCCGGCTCGCTGGCGCGGGAAAGAGCAGTCTTGAAGGCGGCAACAGCGTTGTCGGTGAGCGTAATCATGGCTCCATTCTCCTCAGTCCGGGACCTGCTTGCGCATCACGTCGCATGCACCGTGCCAAAGCGAAAAAAACGTTTCAACACAGCGCGGCATCTCTGACACTGCCGTGCTTCTTGTGAGTGCATTGCTGCGAAGCTGTCGGCCAACGGACACGTCCTGTCGGGTTTGTCGGGTCCGCCCCACGGGGTGTGAGGCCCTGAGTTCTGGGCTGAATTCACATCAAACCAATGACCATCGTACAGAAGACTTCTTCTGAGCTTGCTTCGGCGCAATTGGCACGGTTTTTGAACCTCCATTTAGCGAGGCGGCAACGGACTGCCGATCCACAATCATGCCGTGGGTGCCCTCGCGATCGATGGGGCGAAGCAAGGGAGCAACATGTCAGGACCGGGTCAGATGCGCTTTGTTTGGCAAAGCAGCGGAGCCCGTGGCATCCGAATGCCGGATTGGCCGAGTGCGACGACACCCACAATCGCTCACCAGCGCCCAGTGGCCGCCGACCGGCTCGATTTCCATCGGCATGTGCCTGCTGGTGTCACTCGGGTCTCACCGCTCCGGCAGCACCCCCCGGTCTTCGCGCGGGTGCGACGACGCGCGCATGCTGTCCAGCGACACTTTGTTCACGGGCCAGCAGCAGATCAGGATCGAGCATTTCGGCGCGCCCTATCGGCTGAAGATTCCCGGGCAGGGCAGATGATCCTCTCGGTGGAAGCAGGGGTAAGACATGGACCAGCGCGAGAAACCGTCGCCCGACGAAATTCGGCGGGCGTGCAAAGACAATCCGAAAATCCGGGAGCATGATCTCGCAGCTCGATTGGGCATTTCGGAAGCCGAATTGGTCGCGGCGCATTGTGGTCACGGCGCGGTGCGCATCGAGCCGCGCGTCGATGATCTGCTGACCGGCCTCGAAGCGGTCGGCGAGGTGATGGCGCTCACCCGCAACGAAAGTGCCGTGCACCAAAAGATCGGCGTCTACGACAAAGTGGTCACCGGCAACCAGCATGCCATGGTGCTCGGCGACGAGATCGACCTGCGCATCTTCCCGAAAGCGTGGGCGTATGGCTTCGCCGTCGAGAAGCGCGAGGGAGCCGAGATCCGCCGCAGCCTGCAATTCTTTGATGCCGCCGGCGAGGCGATGCACAAAGTACATCTCAGGCCCGCCTCGAACCTGCACGCCTATCAGGATCTGACGGCAGAGCTCGTATCCTCCGACCAGGAGCCGATCATATCGGTCGAAGCGGGCGGTGCGCGCGATAACGCAGCGATTCCAGACCAAGCCGCCACGGCCGACGACCTACGCGAGCACTGGAGCCGGCTGAGCGACGTGCATCAGTTCTACCATATGTTGAAGACACTGAAGCTCAGCCGCTGCCAGGCAATGCGTATGGCCGACGAAGATTACGCTTGGCTGCTCAACAATGATGCCGTTGGCGCCCTGTTCCAACAGGCGGCCGAAGACGAGATGCCTATCATGTGCTTTGTCGGCAATCGTGGTTGCATCCAGATCCATTCCGGCCCGATCAAGTCGGTCAAGCAGATCGGGCCGCGGATCAATGTGCTCGACGAGACCTTCCATCTGCATCTGAGGACCCATCACATCCGCGAGGTCTGGGCCGTGCGCAAGCCGACGAGGGACGGTCACGTCACGTCCATTGAAGCCTATGGCGCCGACGGCAAGATGATCATCCAGTTCTTCGGCACGCGCAAGGAAGGCGAACGCGAGCGCAGCGACTGGCGGTTTCTGGCCGAGAGTCTGCCACGCATTCCCGGTCCGAGCGACAGGGATGTATAGAGTGCCGACAGGCCCTCGGATTGAACCGGCCGCCATAGGACTCGGCACCACGTTCCGACAGCGGCTCGCGAGGTCGTAGCGCATACGCGCGGTCACGTGATGCACGCCGGAACGGACCGCATCGATACAGTCAAGGTCGTCGCCGGCCGGACTGCTGCGCACGAGTGCATCGCCGTCTGACCGAAAATCCTTGCAGCGCCTGCGAGCGATAAAACGCATACGCCATCAACGCCGAACCGAAGCGCGGCTCGACCTTGTTGATATTCCGATCATCGCGCGCAAGCGCCGTCGGGTCTTGTCGGACCGCAGCCGATCCTTGCGCTGGATCGCGTCGTTGCTCAATCCGGGCCGTACGAGCGATCTCCTCGCTTGTCGACCGGAACGCTGTGCAGCAGCAGCCAGGCCGAACAGCTTGATGTCGCGGACTCGACAAAACCGATCACGGATGTCGGTTGTCGGACGTTGTCCTAAGAATGATGGACAGGTGATCCCAGCGGCGGGCCCAGTGCAGGCTGGCATCGCTTGGTGCAGCGCCATCGGTACGCCTATCCGGCACGCGACTTGCTTCGACAATTTGGTCAGCGGGGCGTCAGCAGTGCGTCACGGAGCTCAGCGGTGATTGACCACCTCTCAACCCTATCGGGGATAAGCGGCGGCTTTGCTTCATGACCGCAGAGCGGCGGAGATGCCCCTTCTGATCGACTTCGCAACCGATCTCATCCGCGCTGGTGCAGGTGGGCTGTATCAGGCGACAGAATCTAGAAGGCGCCCGACAAGAGACGTGCCCATGCTGGAAATCGACTTTATGAACAGCCGTGCAATCTCAATCGAGCCATGAACGCCAATGTAGAGAAAACAAAATGGCGACCAACCCCGTTCCAGATCATGTCCCACCCGAAATGGTGAGGGACTTCAGCCTGTTTACATCGCCAGGGATGCCACCAACACCCAACGGGGACCCACACGCAGCTGTCGCTTGCGTACATGACGGGCCTCCGATCTTTTACTCCCGCTACAACACGCAAGATGGCCGGGGTACCTGGGTCATCACCCGTGCCGCGGACCAGCGGAGGGTGCTGCAGGACGCAGAGACTTTTTCCAGCCATCGCAGCATCTTCTCCTCCATACTGGGTGAAAACTGGCCGACGATCCCGCTTGAGCTCGATCCACCGGCCCATGGCGTCTTTCGCTCACTGCTCAATCCGCTGCTTTCGCCAAAGCGGGTGTTGGCTTTGGAACCGGAGGTCCGCGAACGGGCGGTCGAGCTGATCAAAAGGATCGCCGCGTCGGGCACAAGCTGCGACGTGATGAAGGATTTTGCCTTTCCTTTCGCGGTGAGCACCTTTCTTCGCTTTCTGGGGTTGCCTGATGACCGACTCGATACATTCGTCGGCTGGGGGAAAGATCTGCTCCACGGCGACGATAAGGAACGACCTGTGGCTGCCCGGACGATCGTGGCATTCATCGACGAACTTGCAGCCATGCGCCGCCAGGAGGCGGTTGACGATTTCATGACCTTTATCGTGCAGGCACAGGTCGAGGGCCGCCGGCTGACGGACACCCAAGTCCGCGGCATCGGCGTGCTTGTCTTCGTCGCTGGGCTCGACACAGTCGCAGCAGCTATAGGCTTTGACTTGGCCTACCTCGCACGCAACCTCAAAGATCAGCAATTGCTGCGGAGCGAACCGGACCGCATCCCGCTCGCAACCGAAGAATTGCTGCGGGCCTATCCGCCCATTCAGTTGATCCGCGTGGCCACGAAGGATATCGACTTCGAAGGCGCGCCGATCCGGAAGGGGGACTATGTTTCCTGCGCCACCATGATTGCCAATCGTGACCCGGCGGAATTCGAATGCCCCAACACGATCGATTTGGAGCGGGAGGACAACCGCCACGCCGCCTTTGGTTATGGTCCCCACCGTTGCCTTGGCTCACACCTTGCCCGGCGGGAGATTGTCATTGGCCTGGAGGAGTGGCTGGCGCGCATCCCGGCTTTCAGGATCAAGCAGGGTACGGCACCGATAACCTCTGGCGGCCATGTGTTCGGGATCGAGAATTTGATCCTAGACTGGTCCTAGGCCCGCCCCGAGCCGGGGCACCGACAATGGAGGCAGCGCCATGCGCATCATCGTCCAAAATGCCAAATGCCAGGGTCACGCGCGATGCGCGGCGCAAGCGCCGGACATCTTCAAGCTTGATGACGAGGGTTACATCCTGCCTGGTGACATTGAAGTTGCGCAAGGGGAGGAGCTGCCTGCATCGCGAGGCGCGCGATCCTGTCCTGAACGTGCGCTGGAACTCACCCGCTGCGCGTTTTGAATCGGACTCATTCAACCGTGAGTCTGGCGGCTTGAACCATGTGGCCGCACTCAGCACGCGACCTCTGTCCCGCACGGTTCACGTCCAACTCTGCGGGGGCATTCCGGCGCCTGTGTTCCCCGTGAGGCGCAAACGGCAGGGCCGGGGTTCGCGAAACGCCTCCTTCCAATCACAGAATTTGCGACAGAGCCGAGTGGACCAGACGAAAATTTCCGAACTACTCGACCGCGAGGCGATCCGCGACTGCGTACACCCGAAGAACTGCCCGACCCATGTTGCGGCAGGCCGGGTCTCTGCATGAATTGATAGGGACAAACCAGGAGAACGCACCATATTTGCTCAACATTATGCCCGGCTCAGCACCGGCCAATCGCCGCAGATCGAGCTGGACCAGCATGTGCTTGCCTGTGTGCTTTCACGTGCGCTCGAGGAGATCGAGGCCGGCGAGGCGACTGTGACGGAGGCAACCGGACTTTCGCGCGCCGAGCTGCGCGATGTCCTGTCCCGCTGTTTTCCTGCTATTCCTATCAACGCGTTTGCCTTGAAAGAGGTGAGCGAGCCCGAGCCGGATCTGGAGGAAGAACTGCTGCATGGACTGCTGTTGGCGCATGCCCGTCCGGGGGACAAGGCGAGCGCCCGCTTCGCCAGGATCATCGCCCGGCGTGCCATGCGCAATGACCACCTCTGGCAGGAGCTTGGCCTTTTTAATCGGACCGAGCTCGGCCGCCTGCTCGCCTGGCATTTTCCGACGCTGGCGGCCGGCAACACCCAAAACATGAAATGGAAGAAATACTTCTACCGCAAGCTCTGCGAGGCCGAAGGTTTTTCGCTGTGCAGCGCGCCCAGTTGCCGGGAATGCAATGATGTCGAAAGCTGCTTCGGCCCGGAGGAAGGCGAAAGCCGCCTCACACGGATCAAGAACGGCATCGCCTCGGATTGAGAACCGCTTTCGTCTGTCGTACAGCCGCAGCGCTCGCGCCGCGCCATATGTCTCTTACGAACGTAGACTGACGCCTTCGGGGATTGAATGCTGTGCCTGCTGTCCGATTAGTCGCCATACTCACTTCGGCGGGCGCCGTCATGATGGCGGTGCGGGATGCGACCCGCACCATCGCCGCCGAGCAACTGGTGTTCTCCGGGCCGTTGCTGCTCGCCTGCCTGGCGGTTGCGGCGCCTGGGCGGCCGCGGTTCACCGCCGTCATTGTTCGCGCTGGTGCACAGTTTCGCCTCGATCACCCATTGGGGCGGCCAGATTGTCTCCGGCGTCGCCATCAATTTCGTTGCTGCCGGCTCCGCCATCATTCTCGGCCAGGTTCCGGCGGCGCGCGCGCTGGGGTTCCTGGAAGCTTTTCGAACTTTCTGCCTTGCGCCTCCAGCTGAATTTCGCGCGCTCATGAAGGAAGTTGACGGCCCTGGACATACAGTGATGCAAGCATGATCGAACCGCTTATTCGGGGGTTCGAGTCGGGAGAGGGCTACCGCCAATACAGCGCTGTTGTTGAAATAGTCTGCTAACGGACCATTCGCGGTGAGTTAATGCGATTAGATCTCGTTTTGCTTCAACCGAGTTGATGCGCTGATATCAAGGGGTTCAGATAGCCGCATCGGCAGAATTGCCTCTGTCCGCGCACCGTTCAGCTCGTTGCTATCTCATTCGGATGTGTAACGAGCGCCTACTCATCAAGGTTGGCCATGGAGCCTATCGCGTAACGGATCAGGAGGCGACATGACCAAGGTTCGGGGTGACGCGCAAGCAGCCAACGTGACGGCGACAGGCCCTAGTGATCGGAGCGAGCCGTGGGGATGAGATCCAGAGGCATCAGAAATTCGAACTCGTCCAGACAGCTATCGAAATCGCCATTGAAGGTTCGAACTGCTCTATCTTTGCCCACCAAGACGATCTGATATGCGTTCTCTGCCGGGTCAAGCGCCCACCAATAGCCCTCGCGAACTGTCGATGGATCGACGGCGCCCTCCGTTGGCCAGAGGCTGGCATCAAGCCATTGCAGTAGCTCGAATTCTATCAAGTCGAATGGATCGGCATCCCCAACACGATTGGCCATTTGGCCAAAGGAATAAGAACCTACGTCGATGATCTCGGGCCGATCATCCTCCTGCCGAATGCTAATCGCCCACCAATAGCCACTCTGTATCCGCATGACTCCATCTCCAAACGTGTTCGTTCGGCCGCCGACTGCGTGAGCAGGTCAGCGGGCCAGTTGATGTGTTCAAGGAGTTTTGTTGGGCAGCCGTGCTGCTCGTTGTCTACGACGTAAGGGCTCCCCCATCGTCGGTTATCACGCGGCTTAGCCAAGATGCCCAGGGCCGCTTCTCTCAAGGCACGGCATGGAATTTATCCGGCGCGGTCAGGCAGTCAAGAGCGCTACAAACCTAGGCTATGAAGCCAGGGTTAGCTGTCGCTTCGTTCCACAGCTTTCATCCACCGGCACACCTGACCAGTCCTGCCCACCCCACCCGAATCCATGATCACTGGAATGTAGCCAAAGTTAGACTCGCACTTCTGGACGTCGCTCAATATCTGTTGGCAGATCTCGACCGGTACGGGGGTAAAATCGAATGTTGGTCGCTCTAAGACGATGTACCCAGGTGCATTCTCATCTAACCAGTTTTGGAAGCTGAAGCCCTTTTTGTCGAACGAGTAGAACGACCATTCACTCATATGACCTTTGGGCTTTGTGCCAAGCACCGAAATAATGACCCGGCATGCTAGAGGCAAGCCGTGAAGCCAATCGATAATCTGCTGATCGGACACTTTTGCCGAGGCCGACGCCTCGTTCCCTGTTCGACCTGGTCGGGCAGCCGTACAAAACCTGGCGCCGCCGTGGGTCTGCGGGAGTTGCCAGTGCCGAAGCCGAAATGGTCTCCTCATGCTTTGGCAAACGATCCGTTTAGTGGACTTGCCGATGGTCGTTCACCATACACAGCCTCGATGCCCGTCTTCCGGATAGCCAGACCGACGGCTTTCTCTATCTCCCAAACCACCAGCCGCAATCGCTCCATGGTTCGCGCAGTCCTACGCGGCCCGTCCTTGTCAAGCTTGTAGTCGTATCGGATCTGCGTGTATTCGTTCGCGACCGTGCGCGAGCGGATGAAGTCTTCTACCTCGCTCGGCATCTCCAACCCGAGGTGTCTTCCTTCGTCCAGCATGTCCAAGAAATGATGCTGATAGCCCCGGATGTCAGCCGGTGTTTTTCCTTGGAGAAGGAGGAAGCTTCGCAGGTAGTGCTCTAACGCTTGAAAGTAGAGGAATCTGCGAGGATGATCGGAAATGCTCGGCCGAATTTGGGGGGAGACCAAGGCAAGAGCATCAGCGTTCGCCCGATACGTTTGGGCGAAAAGAAAGACGCCGAACGGCGTCATTCCCGATCCATATACCTTCGGCTTTTTGGCTGCACCGTCTCCCATGGTCAGCGAAGATGCCGCCTTCGGTCGCGGAGGGCAAGTCTCTCTCGAGTAAGCACAATCTAAAGGCGCGCTCGCGGGGCAGAGCTACTGGGCGACGCCCGGTGGAGGCTTGCAGCATGGGGGAGACGTTCGAACAGGCCGCAATCCGCGAACTGCGCGAGGAAACCGGAATCCTTGTGGATCGCGTCGCGCCCCAGGTGTGAGAGCGAGAATTTGTGCTTCATTTGCCCGACGGCGAACATGTCATCGCCGAGGAGCGATTCTTCCTGATACGGGCCGATAGTTCCACAGCCGAGCGGGAGTTCATTTGCGAGAGCAGCTAAGGCAGCTTTGAGTCTCTTGGTGCTCGGTGCCGTGGCGCCGCCAACAGGATTGGCGTAATCCGCATTGCGACGTGGGAACGATATGCCTGCTATTATCAGAGCCGCCACTATTGCCGACTTGCCGCGCATGGTCGATCTCTTGTTGGAGGATGCTAGGCAAAGACACGCTCTCAACCCGACACTCTGGGCGATTGCAGATGATGCACATGAGAGGGTGGAGGAGGCGGTGAGATTCGCTTTGGAGGCGGACAAGCAGCCATTCCGGCAGAAATGGCTCGTTGCCGAGGGGGATGACGCGCTCGCCGGTCTCCTTCTTTGACGGCATCGAAAGGTCAGGGGAGCTAGAAGGCGCTATTTTGAAGTTTGTAGTAGGGTCGACATTTCCCGACCGGCTTTGCACTGCCTAAGCGTAACTGCGAATCGGAACCTTGTTGAACCACGCGCCGCTGGCGGTCGACGGGTGGCATCGTTAGGGTTTGGCGAGACTCACTTTCTTTCCAATATGATCGCGCCATAAGCCGAGCCGCTTTATTCGATATTCAACAAGTTCCGGTGAGGTCCCGAAGAAGGATGCGATCTCGGGGGCACTTTTGCCATCCGAGACCATACGCTTGATCGCGTCTCGTGGAAGCAAAGTTGCCGATGCCAAGAAATAAGCGTCGTGCTCTTCAGCGCTATCATATGTTCGACCGAAGCAGCCAGCAATCTTAGCTATCTTGGTTAGCTTGTGCCCGGCAAGAATATGCCAATACTCCTCAAGTAGCGTCACTCTTTGTCTCTCAACGGTATGGTAGTCGTTTAAAAAGACAACCCAGCTATCCTGATCGGAATTCAAGGGAACGCTCATAGCGGACCACTCGCCGCGCGACGGTCCAACAAGCGTGTTTTTTGCCTTTCCGGAAATACAGGTGGATTCCCGCAATCGTTCTACCGTAACAGAATCAACAACCAAATAAAATGGATCCAGCGGATCGCTTTTCTTCAACCCTAACTCTTTTCGGAAATCTTCGGCCGTCTGCTCTAGCTCCTCCTTAGACATGGCGATAACTTCAGCATCTATCGGCGCGCTGCTCGGTTCTGATATATCACCCTTAGTGTAGTGCTGACGAAGACACACGGCTGCGTGCAGTAGGGTTTGCACAGTCCCGGAGGACGCGTTTTTGCCAGCGCGGAAGTGGACGAATGCCACCCGATCAAAGCCAAGCTCGTGTTCATCGGCATCAGGGCCGAGCCACTCGAGCAGCCTAATTTTGGAATTGTTGTCGGGCGATCCGTCGCCCCGCTCGATGCGGGCCAGCGTGGAGAAGCTGATCCCCACAATCCCCGATAATGCCCTTATACTAAGACCTTCGCGTTCCCGCTTCTCGCGGACCGCCCCGACGAGCTTTTCTTCGAATTCGTTCATGTTCACCATTGTGCGATCAGCACACCTTGACACACTCCGCTCCAGAATGCATCCTGTGCTGGTGACACAGACTCGCACATCGGCAAGCAAAATGGAAGTGTTGTTGACCAACGATGCGCGGGCTGAGTTGCAGCGGATTGGCGACGGTTTGGACGCGCGCCAGCCCGTGGGGGTAAGGGACCGGGGAATCGTAATTCTCGGCCCACAGCCCACATCACCGACTGTCCAGGAGAAAAGTAATGAGCAACAGCAAGGAGCGGGAGGACCCGCAGCCCGATCACGGCAAGGGTCCACCAGACGGCAAAGGTCGTCCGATCGATCACGGGCGCCCCGTGCCGGATCACGGATCGTCGGCCTCGCCGGCAACTACGCCGGGCAGCTAGAGAATGTGCAACGGGCATACCCCGGAGCAACTCTCCTCCCCGATGACCATGGAGTATGGCTTCTCGCTCGCAGCCAAGTCATAGATGGTTTAGCGCGAGAAGCCATATTCCTTATTGCCTTACCAGAAACACCAGCGGTCGAGCCGCGTGGATGGGCGTTCTGGGAGCAAGATGGGCAGGTCGAATGGATCGGCCCGCGACATACCAATTTCCCTGACGGCTCGGTCTGCGCTTATCACCCCATGCTCGACAAGGCTTGGTCGCCAGGTGGTGATTTGTGCACGTTGCTCGACCTTTATAGCGTATGGGCGCTTCGTCACCTTCATTTGGTGGTGTTTGATCGGTGGCCGGGACGCCAGTATGCGATGCCTGATGAACTGGGCCAATCTGATCCCTATTATCGGCTAACTCAGTTTAAGGAGGCCGAGCTTTGCAGCTGCGGATCAAATCGGCGCTATGGCGAATGCTGCCGGCCGCATGACCTGAAACTGCCCTTTCTGTCAATTCTGCACGCCTTCAAAAGGCGTAATCTCGGTCTCGGCATCCTTGGTCGAGCGCCCCCCGCCGAAATTCCAGCGTTGATCGCCCAAGGAGGACAAAAACCTCCACCTTCCATGTTAGAGGTTCACTCTGCTCTGCGGGCGCATGTCGCGGACGTCAGCCGGAATCCGTAGCTCTACATCCCGTAAGAGATGCACGATCGGGTCAGAGGGGGAAGCATGCCGCTCCTGACGAATCCCCAATGCCAGGTGCCGACGACTTCCGAGCCCTCGAACCAAGTCGAAAAGTTCAGCTTCGGAAAATGCAGCACGCGGGCCGCCCATCATATTTTCTCAATATCGTGGTCGCCTGGACCCTTTGCCCATGGGGTCCAGCCCTTGCATAGCCGTTGCGCCAATTCGCTGTTTCGCATCTTCATTCCTACGGAATGATGGATAAAATAACGGGGTATATCCGTCGGAATAGGGAAGTCTACGAACTGCCAGCAGGTGGAATTTGGCAGAATTTACCAGATTTGTTCATCACTCTTGCACCAAATTCAACTTTAGGAGATGCTAACTCGGCCTTGGGAGGGCTGGGGGATGAGAATAAAAGCATTTGTGGCACTTGGTGCCACGGCAGCGCTGGGCGGCTGCCAAACAAGCAATCAAGCTGACTACATGCAAATAGGCTACGGGCCTAGTTTCGACGTCGCCCACGCTCAATGCGAAATGCATAAGGGGTCGGTTGACCAAGGCTATATTGCTATCGGGTCCCCGGGCTTTGTTGCGGGGGCCGGAATCGGCAATGCCCTCGGCAACTTGGCTGCCGAAGACCAGTATATGAAGAACTGCCTCATCCTAAGCGGGTGGAAGCGTGCCCCGCATGGCCAGAGTGCCACGGCAGCTCCAGCCGTTGCTGGTGGCGCGCCACCGACACCCTATGGGATCCAGCGCGCACCTGGCAGCTGGATCAATACGGCGCTGCTGGACTGGTCAGACGCGAATAACAAGTGCGTCGCCGGCGACAAGGCCGCGTGTGGGACTCGAGCGAAGCTTGGTGCGCAACTGAGAGCCGCCGGCATAAACCCGGCGCCGGTCTAGGGGCCATGCAGTGGAACCTGGCGATCTGCCTTGGCATCGTTCTAGCATTGAGCGGCTGCGCAGCGGATTATCTCAATCACTACGACAGCGTGACGCTCTCTGCCGGCGACGCCAATCGCGCCAATAGCCTCGCCCAGACAGTCGACCCGTTCAACCCGAACAGTCAGAACACGCATATCGAGGGCGACGGCCAGCGAACAGCTGGAGTCATCCAGGCCTTTCGCGGAATCCCGCTGACACCGCCAGGCCAAGGTGCGCGCCAAGGTGGCGGCGGGGACTCTGGCAATCATCCATGCGATCTGCGCAATGGGGTTGACAGCCTAGGCCGGGCTTGCGGTGAACGTGCCGCCGAAGCGAAACCGGGCGGCCGCACCGGACATGAGGCGAACTAGCAATGCTGCGTAGAATGCGATCGCCTCGCCGGAGGCCACTTGGCGTGGTGCAAAGGCGCCTGATCTTGGTGACGGTGGCCGCGGCTGGCGCTCTGGCTGCGCAAACGGCCATGCAACACAGCGACCGCATACCTGAGTTCCATCTGCCGAACTGGACCACCGCGGGCTTGGCGACGATTGCCGGCGTGGCATCCGTCATCGACGGCGACACGATCGAAATCCACGGACAGCGCATCCGCTTCAACGGCATCGACGCGCCGGAGAGCCAGCAGCTTTGTAAAAATGCGAGCGGGGCCGACTATCCCTGCGGCCGGCGATCGGCACAGGCGCTTGACACCTTCCTGGCCGCGTCGAAGCCAGTGCAATGCACATTCGTGACCTGGGATCGCTATCACCGCTTTGTCGGCGACTGCCAGCGTGCCGATGGCGCCAGCGTGGGCGCTTGGATGGTCGAGCACGGCCAAGCGATCGACTGGCCCCGCTACAGCCATGGTGCCTATGCAGCGCAGCAGGGGAAGGCGGAAGCGGCGAAGGTCGGGCTGTGGGTCGGAAAGTTCCAAGCGCCGTGGGAATGGCGGGCCGGGCATGGAGACAATGCCCAACCGGCGGTGAGCCAACCGCTCGGCACCATCAGCCGTCAACAGGTAGCGCAAAGCTACTCATGCCAGCCGCGGCGGAAATGCTCGCAAATCAGCTCGTGCGACGAGGCTCAATGGTATCTCAGTAATTGTCCGTGGGGCGGCAAGCTCGACCGGGATGGCGACGGGCAGGCGTGCGAAACCTTATGCTAGGAATGGCGACGATGACAGCGAGACTAATTGGACTGGCTGTGGCTTTGTGCCTGCCCTTTCCGATGGTTGCGCTTGCGGCGGGAGAACCGACTGTGGTCTCCTGCAAGTTTGAGCACCTGCCTCCGATGCTGCTAACGTTCCGTGGCGGGATGGGAGCTAACGACAATACTCTGCAAGTCGGACAAACCCCGCCCGTTTCGTTAAGCGTCGGATCAAGTTTGATGGTTGCCGAAATAGGGGCACAGGAGCTGACGTTTTCCCTTCGAATGCCCACCTCTGTTTCAATAGCCGCGCCTGGGAATGACGTCATCACATACTACGGAGACTGCATTAGCTCCCTACAACCGCGAGGATAACCGGTGCGGCTACTTCTAAGGGCTGATGGAGCCGAGCGGCGCAACTGGCTGGATTTATTCTCGGCTCCGTTCGACCCTTCCGTTGAGGTGCTTAGTCAGGACGGGCAAGAGCATCTTGTTTTGAATGTGGCGCGGTTGGAGTCAAGCTCACGATCGAAGTGTTGTGAAAAAGCGGTGTGGCTCATTGGGAGCGACCCTCGGATGTGTGATGAAGCTTATGAGATAAGCCGATAAGCGCAATACGCGCCTATCGCGACTGCCGCGATGGCAATGATTATGGCGACCGCACCTTCGGCCGTCAGCCTGACCTTGAGGCTGGCACGCGAGGCAGAAATCTCAATCTTGCTCACGGCTTGTCTCCATCGCCGGCGCAGCCTTCGAGGCAGCGCACCATCCAGGCATTGAGGGACTGTTTGTTTGCCTCAGCTTTTGCCGCTAACCGCGTCCTCAAACTCTCCGGCATTCGCAAAGTGAATTTCACCTCGCCCGAGCCGGCTTCAGGCATTTCACCGAACAGTTTCTCTATGAGCTCGGGGTCCCAGCTCATATTCTTTTCGAGCCACTGACGGGCCTCGTCCGGAGTCAGCGGTGTGATCGTGTCGTGATCATCTTCGTTCTGACCATCCATGAAATTGTAGCGGAAGAATGCACCATGGCGGGTCTGGTAAAGGTAATCGCCATAGCTCCACCACTCCTCATTGGAGGTCCAACCGCCGATCTGGGTTGCCGTTTCGGTGTTGTAGGTTTTGCCATCGATAATCCGCTTACATTTTATCGGACGCATGAAGCGCTCCATCAGTTGCCGTCAACTGATAAGGTAGGTGACTTGCCGTCACCTGTCAACACTTGCCGTCACCTGATTTAGCATGACTCAATGTGACAATGTCCTTTATCAGTGATTGTGCGCGTAAAGTTCAACGCCGCTCTATCGTCTTAATGGTCCGCGCCATCTCTCGTTCTCACAGCATTGCTGCGCTTCTAAGCCATGCTGCAAAGGCGGGCTGGGGCGGAGCCACCGACACCAAAACCGGAAACCATACCTTCGGGCGACCGTCGACCGGATGAGGCGACGCTCGATGAAGTCAAGCGCTACTCATACAGAACTCTCGATTGCGACTAAGTTGCTTGCCAGGCAACGAGAAACCCCTGATAGAATGGTCAGGGGGATCAAAGTCATGCTTGAACGAGGGGATCGTGTCCCGCTGCGTGGTGTAGCTGACGGCTTGGTCGCCGCGCTCTCCGGCATGGGGCCGGGCTGATCAGCGTGCCACGGCTGGCAGGCTGATCAGAGGATCATCGCTCATTTGGCTGATGGTTTCCAGCGTCATGTATCTGGCGCGCTGCACGGCCCATTCGTCGTTCTGTTCGAGCAGGATAGCGCCAACCAGGCGGACGATGGCGCCATCATTTGGGAAGATGCCGACGACCTCGGTGCGCCGCTTGATCTCGCCGTTGAGGCGCTCGATCGGGTTGGTCGAGTGCAGCTTGGCGCGGTGCTCCTTGGGGAAGGTCATGTAGGCAAGCACGTCGGGCTCGGCGTCGTCCATGATTGTCGCCAGCTTCGGCACCTTCGGCCGGATCTGGTCGGCGACGGCGGGCCATTGCGTGCTTGCGGCCCCGGGCGTTTCCTGGGCGAAGGCGGTGGCGATGAAAGCGGAGACGACGCGGCGCCCGCTCTTGCCGGCATGGGCCAGCACGTTCCTCATGAAGTGGACGCGGCACCTCTGCCATGTCGCGCACAGCACCTTGGTGACGGCCGCCTTGATGCCTTCATGGGCATCGGAGACGACGAGCTTGACGCCGCGCAGGCCACGGCGGGTCAGCTTGCGCAGGAACTCCGTCCAGATCGGCTCGGCCTCAGACGTGCCGACCTCCATGCCCAGCACCTCGCGTCGGCCGTCCGCATTGACGCCGACAGCGATGATGACGGCGACCGAGACGATGCGGCCGCCGCGGCGCACCTTCAGGTAGGTGGCGTCGATCCACAGATATGGCCAGTCGCCCTCGATGGGTCTTTCAAGGAACGCTTTGACCTTGCCGTCGATCTCTTCGCAGAGCCGCGAGACCTGGCTTTTGGAGATGCCGCTCATGCCCATGGCCTTGACTAGGTCATCGACCGAGCGGGTCGAGATACCCTGGACGTAGGCCTCCTGGATGACGGCGGTCAGCGCCTTCTCGGCCATGCGGCGCGGTTCAAGGAAACCGGGGAAGTAGGAGCCCTTCCTGAGCTTGGGGATGCGCAGCTCGACGGTGCCGGCCCGCGTCTCCCAGTCGCGCTCGCGATAGCCGTTGCGCTGGGCCGTGCGCAACGGGTTCTTCTCGCTATAGGCGGCGCCGGTGGCGGCCCCAACCTCCAACTCCATCAGCCGCTCGGCGGCAAAGCTCTTCTCCACGAGCGGCAGTGAGGTAGCGGATTGCGGCAAGCTCAGAGCGCGCAGATCGCTTGAGCCGGCCGCGCGTTTTGCGCGGCGCGGCCGTTGCCGGGCTAGATGCGACGCTCATATCCGGCGGAAAATGCGCCTTGGCATTGGCCGGGATGAGGGTCTCTTCGAGAGTAACGGTAGTCATTTCAACTCCTCCGTAGAAATAACAAGTGTTGCTCGGAAGGCGCCAACCTCAAGAGGTTAGAAATGCCTCCGGGGGGCTTGCCGACCATAACGCTGTAGGTGATCGAACGGCCTCGGCCAAGGGACGGCGGCAGTCTTTGTGCTGTGCAACTACAGGCCGCATTGCGTTACGGATACACCTAAATGGGTCACTTTCTGTGAATGTACCCATCACCCACCACATGTGGCAACCGATTCGCTTGACGACACATTATATGGTACAGATGTCGCGAGAATCAGTTTTCGCGAGGTGCATCGAATTGAGTGCCGCGACACAACTCAACAAACCTATCGAGCCGGCAGGCCGCTGGGGTCGGCTTTCTGACGAGGAACTCCTCCGGATCAGGTTCACCACCGACGACCCGGAAGGCCTGGAGGGGCTGATCCAAAGTGTTCCCCCCGTCGATAGCCGGCCTTTCGTGGAGTTCGGATACGATTTTCGAGGCTCAAAGCGGTCAATGATCCGGTGTGCACATTGCAAGTACCCCAATCATCTCGCGGGATTTGTCATCCGCGTTGACGATGGCAGCCGCTTCCTATGTGGCCATAGGTGCGGGGCCAAGATCTATGGTGTAGACTTTGAGGCGTTGCACCGGGATTATTCCCAGGCGAGAGATCGTGCATCCCTTCTCCATAGAGTAGCGAAACTCAAACAGGCCTTGCCTGGGTTCGTTCGCTATCTGGCAGACCTGAAGCGGGATTCCGCCTTCCAGCAGTATAGCGATACCCGGCAAGCCCTGCGGAGCGGCATGCAGAGGCTATGGGGCGGCCTACGGGCAGCGACCGAGCGCAGCGGAGGTATCCTCCACATAGAAGAGCGGGTGCGCGACTTCGAAGCCGAAGCGCGGGATGAAGCCCGTTATGAAAGGGAGATGGAAGACTGGCAGCAAGCCACATTAACAGAGCGGAAGCGCTGGCGCCGGGAAGGTGCGGCGCCGCGGAAACCGCAGACACCAATCTATAAGACAGTACCCCGCCCGATTGGGTCAGTCGACTTTCTTCTCGTCTACCAACGCTCCGCGTCGCGATCTGGAGGACATCGCCGCTCAGTTCGAGAGCCTTGCCGTTGACCCGGTCAGTGCAATGTCGGCATTCGAGAAGCTGCATTATTTCGGCTACAATGCCAGGAAGGACGCCCGTGGCAGCTTCATGCGGTTGGCATTTGGGTTTGGCGACACCAGCAACAAAGGCATGGCCACGCTTCTCAAGCAAGTTTCCGTGCTGCTCGAGAGGATTGAGGAACAGATCGACCGCCTCGCCGAATTGCCTGCCTTCTTCCAACCTGCGAAGCTTGAATTGATTGCCAATTGGGGGACGGCACACCATCTTGGCGGACATTTCCGGGCCGAGCGGAGAACCTTGATTTTTGAGCACGATGCGGGGTCTATCCATCAAGTAGGGCTACCGGCAGGTTATAGCGTCCCCAGCAAGGCTGGCATCGAACTCTTGCGGGCTACGATGAGCGACAAACAGGGATTAGCTGACGGCATGGGAAGTCTCATCCCCGACTCTCCGGGACACGGTGATCTAACATAATGGATATTATGCGAGTTAAGTATTTGATCGATTTATAGCTTTTCGATCGGCGGTGTACTCTGTCACGATGCCATGAGCGGCGCCGAGCTTGCTGAACAGTCTGCGGGACTATCGGGCAGCGCCTGGTCGTCAGCCAAAAACGCCCACATTCGCGGCCGCCGAAGTGGCTGAATCACGGTTGGCATGCAACGTTCTGAGCCTGCTTGCGAGAGCATTTGTGAGAGCCGCTAGCCCTTCACCATTGTTGAGATAAGGAAGAAACCGATGGTGACGTAGGTCGAAAGGGATATCGTCGGCAGACTGGGTGATCGGAATGACCTGCTTACCCAGCGTGTGAGCAATCCCAGCTTCATAAAAGACGTTGGGATTTTTGCCGGTGAAATCGCAAACGACAACGAACGATCGGTAGATGAGACCGAAAATGTCCTGGATGACGGCCGACTCCTTCCAGATATTGTCGGCCCGTTCACAGCTCATGCCGCTTTGGCTGCAGGCTTGCTGAATCGCACTATATACGCCATTCAAGCCGGCGGAGAACGGCATCATCACCGAAACCAGATAGGGGTCTGGTAATTCGGCCGGCAAAGTGAAGGCAGATGGCTGAAAATAGATGCGAGGCCCGGTGTTGGCGGCGCTCGAGATCGTTTGGCCTCCGCCCCCAAATTTGCCGCCGATATAATTGTCAACTTCGGAAAAGTTGGCTTCCTCACGTTCAACAATGCGCATCAACACCTCCAAGGCACAGCCAGCGTAGTCGTCGTCCCCGAAGCTGAGGCTGCGCAGGAGCCGGGAGTGCGAGCTGATCAAGTCGTAGCAGCCCGTGAGAGTGCCAAGCTCCAGCCAGTTTTCATGCTTGAAGTGTTCAACCGCCACATCTTTTAGGACGAGGACTTTCCGTCGTGTTTGTGCGTCTACGTACATGGACTCGATTCTGATGTGAGAAGCCGGGATGGAGCACTACGCCGTGGATATACCAGAAAGGCAGGGCAATCTGCTCTAGATATCAAATTTAGCTCAATAGGCGCCAGCTACATGGCTTGCGGACGCAAGCGGCGCCGGATTCCAATCTGCTTGAAGGTGGCGGATACCCGATATCGGTCTAAGCTATTGACTTAAATGCATATTCCATAGCAAAACTTCTGCCGTTTTAGGGTAGGAAAGCGAATCCGAATCGACTGGGGTTGTTGGAAGCTTTCGAACTTTCTGCCTTGAGCCTCCAGCCGAATTGCGCGCGCTGATGAAGGAAATTGGCGGGTCTCGATCCGCAGTGTTGCGACTTTGATCGAAGCCCTTATCTCGGCGTTCCAGTCGTTCAGACCGCTACGTCGCGCGACCCACTATCGAGGAAGCACTCTTCTGCTATCGGGGACGCTCTGCATAGCTCGCAACGTCGCCGAAGATCGCTCGAAATTGGGTGCCATGGCCCACGTTCTCGATAGGCTAATGCCCATCGCGGCGCGCCCGAGGTTTGACCCGCCGCCTTTACGAAGCCCTTGGCTTTCGTTTTGCAGGCGCCTTTCGGGTCGGGGTAGGTTGCGGTTTGCGTCCAAGCCCCGCCGCCTTTGCTAGCGTAGATCTTTGGGCCGCGTAGTTCGGCGCAACCATCGGGTAGTCTGGCTTCAATCCCCACTTTTCGCGGTATTCGTTTGGAGTGAGTCCGTAGTGTACCGCGAGATGGCGTTTCAGCGATTTGAATTTCTTCCCGTCTTCAAGGCAGATGATGTGATCTGGCGTCACCGACCTTTTCGGATTGACGGCGGGTTCATGCTGAGACGGCTCGGGCACATTCGGCTGACCAAGGCCTGTAAGCGACGAATGTATCGACGCGATGAGGTCCGGCAACCCAGCGACGGGCAGGGGGTTTTGGCTGACATAGGCAGAGACAATGTCTGCAGTCAGCCCGACCAGATCAGCCGTTACGGCTTCGTTTTGATCACTCAAGTATTCGCTCCTGGTATGGGGTCAAATCCGCATCGCCCACTTTTCGTATATCGCAATTTTGAGCGATGCCGAGATAAATCTACCAGCCCCTCCTTTCCCCGTCCGGCCACATCTCAGCTCAATGGTCGTTAGGAGCGCGAAGTCGTAAAGGGTCCCTGTTCGCCGTCACAATGAGTGCAGGCGGTTACCGTCTACGGACTACGCTTTTCGGTTCAGTGTGTTTGCAATCCGGGAATTGATTGCACCCACGAAACTTCGATCCGTCTTCGTTGCGCCGCTCCACCAATTGGCCGACGAGGCAGGCTGGACATTGGCTCAATTCCGCTCCCTCAACCGTCTCGAAGCGAACTTCGTCGCCGGCGATCTCGCAAAGCTCCTTAATATAGCGGGATGGCTGACGGCGATTGGTAAGCATGTAGACGCCTCGGCTGGCACGCGTGAGCGCTACGTAGAACAGGCGTCGTTCTTCCGCGTAGGCGAAGGTCTCGGGTCGGGGAATGACCAAGTTCAGCAGCTCATCGTCTTCGATGCGGCTTGGTACGCCGTAATTGCCCTCGCTGACGTCGAGCAGGACCGTGTAGTCGGCCTCAAGGCCCTTTGCCCGGTGAAACGACAGCCCGGCCACCTCAATGTTGGCAAAGGACGGCGGCCTTCCTTCAAAAGGATCGAGGACGTTGTAGCGCCACAAAACCAGAACCTTAAGCTTGTCGCGCTTTTCGTCGCGCCACCGGTTGGCAATACCCCCCAGAGCGCCATCAAGCCGTTCGAGCAGGCGCTGACATGCCACCGCAAAGTCCGGCTTGTCGCGTTTATCATCGATGGGAATTACACGGATTGATCGCGAGACGGCCGGACGCGTCGAGCGGACGGACTTCTTGATCTGTTCGGGATTGCGCTGGACGAACTTGGCGGCTGTCTCGGCAATGAGCTGGTTACAGCGATACGTCTGCTCCAGGCGCCCCTGCCAACTGGTCCCGAAGTTCGCCTCGAACCGTGTGAAGATGGTGATGTCCGATCCGGCAAAACGATAAATTGACTGCCAGTCGTCTCCGACCGCGAACACCTTGCTGAACGCCTTTTGCTGTTTGAGCGCCTTGACGAGGTTAGCGCGAGGCTCGGAAATGTCCTGAAACTCGTCCACGAGAATGAGGGAATAGGGGCTTCGATACCGTCCGCTCTCAACCAACTGCACCGCGTCCGCGATCATCGAATCGAAATCGATCCGCCTGGTTTCCTCGAGCTTTCGGGAATATCCCTGGGTGATCGCCCAGACCAACCGAGCGAATAGCTTAGCGCGCTCCTTGTCATGCAGGGTCTTGGCGCGTTCGAGCAGCATGTCGAGCGTGAGGTGGCTAGCACGTATGTGCTTCAAGCAGGTCGATATCAGCTGGTGATAATGCTTGATAACGACCGGATCGAGCGCCTTGGTGATTTCGGCATAGCTCTTTCGCTCGACAGGTATTGAGCGACGCGCCAGTTCGGATTCTAGCGTGCTGAGCAGCGTCTCGTCGCTGGCTTGAGCCGAAGTGGTCTCGAAGAAATCGATCTCATTGCGGCGATATGCCTGCCGCTTGTTCTCGGCGTGGTTGGCGTAGTCCGCAAGGGGTGAGCATCCGTCCGCATCGAGCGCGAAATGCTCATGCACGGTTTCGGTCTGCGGATAGTAGAAATCTGGATGTAGATGGCGGACGCTGCCATCGTCTTCCTCCACCGCAATTTGCCGTTCGTATTCGAAGGCGACTGAATGCAGCCAAAGCCAGTTGGCGATCTTCTTCTCCTGCAACGACTTTACGATCACCGCGGACAAGGAACCGATCGTGGCGCTATCCTTTCCAAGGGTGTCCGATACGTAGCGCCGGTAGTCGGCCTCCCCGTCAAATACCTCTATCGGGATGTCGGCCTTGGGATGCACGACGAGAAGCTCGGCCCACATCCGGGCAAATTCCGGATCGCTCTCGACAAGGTTCTGGATTATCGCTTCGATAACCCTGGTTTCGCCTGCGGGATGATCCACCCAGTTGGCGAGCTGCGGCGGCCGACCCTCGACCTCCTCAATGATTCCGCGTCCCAGCGCATGAAATGTAGTGACCCGACACTCCAGGGCGTCCTCCGCGACCTGTAACTGGGCGGCGATCCTTGTCCTGAGTTCATCGGCTGCGTTTCTGTTGAAGGCCAGGAGCAGAATCTCGTCGGGCCGATAGAGTTGCTTGTCCAGGACGTATGCGACCTTGCCGACCATCGTCGCGGATTTGCCTGACCCTGCCGAGGCCACCAGCAGGTTGTTGTCCTCTAGGCGAATACAGGCCTCGCGCTGCTGGTTGGAGAACGAGCGCCGGTCGAGATCGTCGAAGAACGACTGGAACTTGATAAATTCCGAGCGGACGAAAGCCTCGTTGTAGGCATGGCGGACGCCTGGGTCGGTTATCATCGCGAACGAGGCCGGAAGGGAGGCCTTCAGTCCTGCCGGGATCATGTCCGGGTTTAGAAGCGGGTGAGATAGGGCCGCCGCTGCGGCGCCAGGGACTTCGGCGACAGCCCTGCCCAGATCGACCTGTGCAAGATACTGTCTGTTGCCTTCGGTAAGCTCACGAAGCCTTTCGTCGACCTCGTGCAGGCGATCCTTCTCGGTGGCGATCAGCCCAAAGAGGTGAGTGTTGATGAAGGAATGAAGGTCTGCGGCCAGTTGTGTGGCCGCGTCACCCGACAATGCCGATAATGAATCTGTTCTGCCACGAGCGCGAATCTCCACTGTGTGCCACAAGAGGGCCTTGCTTACGGAAATCGACACAATATCGAGGCAGCTAAGCTCTACCTCGCTATCTTGAGCCAGCCGGAAACGTCCCGATTTTTTCGGGTCTAGGGTCAGCTTCCATTTTCCCGCCGGAAACAGCCGCGCAAAGAAACCTGGGCGGTAGATCCGCGAGCGAGTAGATAGCAATTTGGTCAAGGCCACGTTCAATACGCTCGGTCGGCAAGAGCTCCTCAGGAGCGAATATCAGCAACAGATTGAGATGTTCCAAATCATCGTGGTTGGACATTGCTCGGGCCGCGATGCAAGCCGCGGCTCTCTTTCGTCGACCATCAAGGGAAACAACGCAACCTGGTCGGCGCGTCAACGGTCTCACTAGATTGTTGCGGCGAGTTACACCCTACCAAACGCCGGACTTTCATTTTACGTCCTGCCGCGCCAATGATGCGAATCTGGAGTGGAGGGGCAGTAGATGGCAATCGTTCGGCGAAGCTTCGACGCCATTCGCAGCAGGCTCACCGGCATCGGGTTCCTCAGTATTAGCGCGAGCTGGAATCCGCCAATCGCACAACGGACCGTGATCTTGCGGCTGTTCAATTTCTTGGAGAATCGGCGTGTGCTCTACGTTCCGATGCATTTCGAGGTTCCGGACCAAGTGGATCAGTCTGTGATTCAGATTCGCAATGAACTTACGCAAATCTTGAACGACCTTCCCGAGAATTCGCCAGCTGCACGGCGCGTCCGGCATCTACGCACAGCGTCCCGGCGTTTTCTGGAGGATGCGCCGCCTGACTACCGAAACATCGCCTATCGCCTGCGCAACGACGTCGATCATGGATTCCCGATCCGGCTGCATAACTATGGCGAGCGCCCGTTGACGCCTGGATATTTCGTTGCGCTGGGGGAGTTGCGGGCAATCTTCGGATTGCAGCTTTCGGCGCTCGCCGCCGAATTCGAGATAGACGTGGAGGAAGACCTTGCGTCAATCTTCCCCGATGCGGTCGAGCGTGACGATTGAATTTATAGCGCTAAAAGACTGACGCCATGCTGGCATGTGCGTGCGGATAAACGTCGAGCCTGGGGGATTATGTGACCGAACGCAGGGGTAGGGATACGACCGGCGAGTGGCCAGCTATTACCGAAAAGCATTGGTATGTGTTGTCTATCGTCAGTGCGATGTTCACGGCGGTCGCTATCGTAGCCGCTTTTCTGTTCATTTTCGGTGACGGTTTCGATGGCGAGCATGATACCCGCTTGGCCCAAGCTCTTGCCCCTTTCGGTGTTGCACTGTTCGCGCTGGTAACTTTTTGCACTGTTAGCTGGCGATGTTCCATTAGCGTTAGGCAGGCCAATCAAGCTGAGAACGAAGGGCGCGCAAGACTCCTTCAGGAGGGAGCTAAACTTTTGAGCGAGCCAAGCAAACCATCTCATGTGTCTGCCGGTGTCGCTACTCTAAGCGTGCTCATTCATAGCGGGCAAGGGGACTACGCTTGGAGTGCAATGAACCTGCTCGCTGATTTTGTCGAAGATCACATGCGCAGCTATCATGGCAACCGTCATCGAGAAGAGATTTCCGGCGTCATGCGGTCCGGAGATGAGGCGGGTTTTAACACCGGTCGAAGCATCACCTTCTGCGTTGTGGAACCCGAAGAGGATTACCACTACGACGACGATCCTGTATACTGGCACTACATTCCAGGATTTGCCTCGGTAAAATATTTTGGAGGGGAATTTCCGTTCGATGACGAATACGAAATTGATCGACTGGAAAATGCATCATTTAACGGCGTAACAATAGCGCGATGGAATCGCGTAACGATCGATGGTCGATTTGATAGGTCGACGTTCAAGAATTGCGCTATCACTCGTGTCGACTCGGTTGATTCACTAAACCATCATGCGAATTATAAACATGCTTTCGAGAAGTGTGATTTCTCGAATTGCATATTCGCGGATGAGAGAATGCTCGCGGTGGATTTTCGAGAGGGCGAAAATTACTTTCGTGCTGATGCCCCTCCTACACTCGCTGGCGGAACTGCCGCAATCGACTGGGCAGCGTTGCTGAACCGCAGAGAATGACTGAACATCTCGCTTCAACCCGCTAAACGACTGTGTGGCAACGAAATAATGCCGCTTCCCCCTTCGAGGCCCCGACAAAAACGATATCAGCGCACGTGATATTAGCAGTGTTGTAGAGAGGTGGAGATTGACCAAAGTCGGCGCACAACTTCACTTTTGTTTGGACTAATCGGAATCATTGCCCGAAGTGTCAATGGTGCTCTCATCCGGAAGCAGTGCCATCGTCCAAAAATGGGGTGGAATCGGCAATCGATATGTCAGGCAAGCCGTGAGAACGATCGGCCATAGTCCGTACCTCATTGCTGAAAGCCCATTGAATTCCTCACAGGCGATGATCTCCTTGCGAACCTGTTCAAGTAAAGCGTCCGGACCGTTGGTCGGCCCGAGGTGTGCAATACAAGAACCATGTACCTCCGAGTTCAAATATAAGTGCTCTTCTGAAGTCGTATCCGGTATCCATAGCTGCCAGGTACTGTGCGCCATGTCTTTAGCGTGGAAATCAGCCAAGATGGCGAAACTCTTCGCGTCTTGAAAGATCGCCAACCAAACGCCGAGTGTCGGATAAAGGATGCTGCCCAGCGTCGCTTCCTCTCGATAACCTTCGGCCGCTCTCGGGTGCATTGCAAGGTCGGCATACTCGCGGAAGACGCAGGGGTATTTACCGTTGGCTCGATAACTGAATATCGAAGACAGCGTGATTTGCTCAATCCACCGGCGTAGAAAATCAAAAGCCTTGCATTGCATTAGAAACAGGCCAACGACCGTAATCTCGATTGCGTGATCGTCTCGCAACGGGGTGTAGAGAGCTGGGTTATTTTGGATCGTTTTACAGATAATGTTCAGCGATTTCTGCAACTCGGAATCTAACGCGGTTTGAAAAGCTTGGTCAATTCCTTTGTACGTGAGGGATTTTGTATGAATTAGCCACAAGCCATTTATGGCCAGGCGCCCTAGTGCCTGAAACAATTTCAGATTGATGTCTACGCTAGCTGGAGATGGCACGGAAACGCCGAGACCATCATCAATAGCACAGTAGGGTAAGACATGGCGCTCTATGAACAATGCAGCTATAACGCGGTTTAGATGCATCATTTTTTGCACCACCTCCGCCAAACGTTTAGCGAGCTTGGACTTGCCGAAATGAGCACGACATAGATGCCACATTCGCAATGTGGCGATGGCGCTTGTCGAGTAGGCTGCTTCGAGGTTTTCCGCATCACGGCACCAGACAAAGACCGTCCAACTCGCAAGGTAAATTTGACGCACTAGCCGCAGACGATCGAGAAGGTTTTTCGGCTGTGTTTCGGCCAGTTGCCGCAGCAGGGCGTCGAAATGCGCTACACAGACGGTTGGCTCATCGACCATTGCGACGGCCTTTCGAAATGATGTCTGCATGGTCTTCGGGAATATGTTCTCGCGAAGCAGGCCTGTGGCGATCAGGTCAGCGATGTGATCGCCATTCCACTCCACGAACTCAAGCTTCCCGAGTTTTGTCTTCGTTTCGATAAAGCCTTCGACCTGCGGCCTCACATCCTCTTGCATGTCCCCACCGAAACAAAGCGCGACTATGACCGGCAAGTCCATGTAACGAAGGGGAACATGCTTGGGGATGTAGACTTCGATGATCTCTTCAAGCGAGGGGCGCAGTGCCTGATTTCCCCTTGTCCAGTTGTCCCGGGTCAGGTCGCCAGACTTGATCGAAAGGAGAAATAGCGACTTGTCGCCCGTTTGAGGATGGGGGCCAATCGCTGCCACATCTACGCCATATTGGCGAGTTCCGCGCTTAGGGCGTGAGACCACCGTGTAGCCGACTTCGCTCATGATGTCTGGCAATACCACGTCGAGTTCGTCCCTCTCATTGAGGGACGCCAGATATTGTTTCAGAAGAAGCTTCACTTCGGGCGCTCCTCGACGCGAAGCCGATAGATGAGATAGTTCAGGCGCGCCGGATAGAGAACATCCATATGTGGCAATGCGGATGATGTTTCAAAGCTTTGCAACTGCATCACATGCCGGATGGGCTCACCGGAGCTGTCGGGATAGACGTAGACGACAGATGAGCGCCCGTAGAGAAGGGTACTCTTGTGGAACAACCCTGCGAAGATAGAGCTTTCTTCGGCTATCCGGCCAATCTGTTTGCTGCGTTCGTGCGCGATTTCAGCTTGGACCCGCTGCTCCAACATGGACGGCTGCATCGCCCTATTTTGTGGCAATGCACGTAGCGGCGTTTGGTAGCTAGCGACCTGTTGCTGCATTCGTTCAATCGAGGCTTTGAGACCCTTGCCCGGATAGGCATTGTGAATTTCGTCAAAGAGGTCGAGGTCGGTTGGATAGTTGCGAAGCCAGAAGGATGTGATGTCCTTCTCTAGTAGCTTTCGTTTCTGCGGTTTCAAAGACGTCAGACATGCTGACAGAAGCGACACAGCTGGCCCATGGTTGAACATCAGATATGCATATATTTTATGTGCAAGATAAAAGACCTCAGCGTCTCTGAGCTTGAATTCGTGGATTTGAAAATCGTAAATTGACTTGTCCAAAGGGGGAAAGAATGCGTCGAGTTGGCTGCAGATTTTATAATCACCATCCAGCAGCCAACGTGTGACATACCAGCCGTGTGCATCACCAGCTGACGTTTGGATTTTGTGCACCAGCGAATCGAATTTCTTCAGAGGAGGAGCAGCCCTTTCCTGACTTAAGATAGCAGTCAATGTCTCGAAAACGAGATGGCGGTCCCGATCAATATCCATGCTGTAGAGTGCAGCGTCGGTCAGGTCGAGCGTCCTGGCATCGTCGCTTTGGACGGACTTCATCAACGCGAGTACCTTTTCTTTGAGTAAGGGAGGAAAGGCAGCGGGATGATAGGCAAGCCCAGCAATCAACTCGTTACGGGCATTTTCGTTTGATCGATCGGCTGCCTCTTCCAGTTTCGCGACAAGCAGAGCTGACTTATCGGTCTGCCTCTCAAGCAGGCGGATAATTGCAAAAGCAGCAGCGCGCTGGTCTTGGGGATCATCCGACGACATCAAATCAGCGAGCCGCTCGGTCGCAAGCGTGTCGTCTCCGTCAGAAGAGTCAAAGAAGCCGAGCACATAAGTCGCTTGGCGTCTAATGGAGGGCCATTTGCTTTTGGAGAAGGAAATGGCTGCATTCAGCGCTTCAGATGGTGCTGTCGCCCTCCACGCTTGGAGGACTGTGCCCAGGAAGTCGCTGTCCCGGTCTGTTTCCGTGATGATATTTGCCACTTGGTGAATTTGCGCTGGATTGGCCGCGCCCCATGCTTCGAAGCCTTGGGCTATATGGTAGGCGAGGTCGTCAGACGCCTTGTCCCCCAACGTATGAACAAGCGAAACCACGCGCTCCGTTGTATCTTGAATCTTGCTTAGAAAGCCCTCAATGACCTGCGCTATTCGCGATCTGTCTCGGTTTGAGAATTCCGCTACAGGAAGTGCCTCAAAGTACGAAATTCCGTCGAAGGTGTCATCATTGTGCATGTCCGCAAGGGCCGTGCCGACACCCCTGAGGGAATCGAAACTCACTGCCGACACTGTAGGCCAAAGCGAGCCGTCCGACACTGCCCGCTTCAGTTGTGCAATTGTAATAGGGTGATCACTCATTGGCTTTGTTCAACGTAAATTGGTTCTGCTGACCGCTAGGCGCACCGTCAGAACACGAGCTAAAGAAGAGGTTTCGAACGAACGTCGCAGTGCGCTATCGGTGATCGCAAGCTACCACACGGCTTGAACCGCCTGTTGGTCGAAATTGTCGGCAAAGGGTAACTGTACAGACTTCTAACATTTTGGATCTGACGGTCCTTCTAGGCGCCGTGCCGCTATCGCTGCTTTGAACTTCTTAAGGGCCTCGGCCTGAGATGGCGCGACTGCCATTTGACTTGAGCGGGAAGAGGCGTCGATCTGACCATGGAGTTCCGTTCAACGAGAGGAACTCGCCATGGCTACCCTGTCGACCGATGCACCAATCTCTCCGCTTCGCCAGCGCATGCAGCACGACATGCTTCATGCGTGGCCTGGGCTCCCATACCCAGCAGGACTACGTTCGTCACGTCCGGCGCTTCGCTGTGTTCCTTGGCCGCTCGCCCGACACGGCGACGGCTGCGGACATCCGTCGATTCCAGCTGCATCAGCATGAGAGCGGCGTCGGCCCTGCGACGATCAATGGCGCGGTCTCGGCACTGCGGTTCCTGTTCCTCGTGAGGCTGAAGCGGCGGGATCTGGCGCGTGCGCTGGTGATCATGAGGTATCAGCGCAAGCTGCCCGATGTGCTGAGCGTGGAGGAAGCGGCGCGGCTGCTCGAAGCCGCACCCGGCATCAAGTACAAGGCCGCGCTCGGCGTCGCCTATGGCGCGGGCCTGCGCGTGTTCAAGTTGCGCACCTCAAGATCGACGAAATCGACTCGACACGCATGCTGATCCGCGTCGAACAGGGCAAGGGACGCAGGGACCGCAACGCTATGCTCTCGCTGCAACTTCTGGAACTGCTCCGGCTGTGGTGGCGCGAAGGCAGGTGGCGCGGGGTGATGCTCCCCCATGGCTGACTGTTCCCCGGGGCGCAGCTTCACCGCGCCGATCTCATCGAGGCAATTACACCGCGCAGTCCAGGAGGCAGCCAAAGTCGCCGGCATCCGCAGCTCACACCTATGTCGGCCTCCGTTACCTTGCCGCGAGCTGGCTTAACTAGGACGTTGCTCATACCTCCTACTCCTCGCATCGACGAGACCATCTCGCCCATCGGTAGTCTTTAGCCGAAACAGAGTGAGGTCAGCCGGCGCGTGCGGCTTTTGTGCGATTACGTCCACCTGCCGCTCTTTTGACGCTATGCACGGAGACGGCTTTGGGAGCCACCACGTCGCCGAGCCGCTCTATACGGAGGGCCGCGCGTGAGGGAAGGCGAACGACGAGTTCGAGTTGCCCCCCGATCGCCTCGACGTAGCTTTTAAGAGTAGACAAGTACATGTCGGCTTGTTTCTCGATCTTCGAGACCGAAGGCTGCTTGATCTTGAGGACCGAAGCGATTTCGGCCTGGGCCTTTCCAGCGGCACGCCGCAAATCGCCGAGACTCTCGACTTCTCCCCTTAATTCTTCGAAACGCGCGTCGACCCGCTCCCGACGATCCTCGGGGAGCGCAGCGATTAGGTCGTCAAGCTTGCGTCCCATCACTTCTTCTCCTTCTTCGCCGCCCCCAAACGGTCGAGATGCCCTTGATAGCGCTTGTCCGCCTTGGCGATCAGACTTTTATAGAAGCGCTACTCACTCACGCCCGACTTATCGCCGGCGACGAGCAGGATCCTTCCGCTTCCGGTCGAATGCGAACGCAACCCGCCAGACACCATCATCAGCGTCGAAGCGAAGTTCTTTCATGTTCGCGAACGACGAGTCATTCAAGGTCCGCATGCGGTCGCCCCAGCTGGGGCCCGAACACACCGAGCAGCTTAGCCGAGGCCAATAGCTCATCTTGGACTGTCTGGTGCAACGCCTCGACTCCCCGTCGAACTCATCGCCAAAAACGGCTTCGCAAGTCATATATAGCTCCTAGGCTATGTGGTCAAGATCACAAGCTGCCGAACGATAGTCTGCGGCCGAAACAAGGTACGCGCGATCGACGATAATCCGGCCGCCGTTGACACGACTGGCAATTCGCGACCTGTCTGCGCTATCGAGCGGCATCGTCACCGGCGTTCTGACGGGCATGGCCGGCGCGTAGCTGTCGCTTGCCCAGAATGCCGGCTTGTCGTGAAAGGTATGACCGCCAGCAAGGGTTCCATCGCGCCGGCAGCGCTCACCGTCGCCAAATGGAAACCGGTGCCGGCGAGGTTCGCGTGTCTGGCGGCGAAGGTCGCCATGGCCCGGAGGTGAAGCCGGCGAGGCATCTGCGCTGGTCCATGCGTAATCGTGTGGAGAACCGCGCCGCGCCGTGCATCGCATCTCTCGTCCCGCTGCGCTGCTGAGGCCTTTTCTGTCAGGCGGTCTAGGTTTCGCGCTTCGGGCCGACCAGGAACACTATGAGGGCAGCGACGAACGTGGCAACAGCACTGTAGGCAATGGCGCTTGTAATCCCCGCATTCTCCACCAATAGTCCGCCGAAAATCGCGCCGGCTGCGATTGCCACTTGGAATACTGTGACCAGCAGCACACCGGCGCTTTGGGCCTGCTCGGGAACGGCCCTCCGTACCATCCACGTCTGCAATCCCACTGGCACGGCGCCGAAGGCAAACCCCCACGCGGCAACAGCAATCGCCGAGGCCAAGGCCGATGCTCCCGCCGTCAGCAGCGAAACAGCGGCTATCGCTATGAGCAGCGGTGCAAGGGCCGCGACTGCCTTGAGACTGTACTCGGCCAGAAGCCCGCCGGCCAGATTGCCGAAGAATCCGCTGATGCCAAAAGCCAGCAACACAAGCGAGATCGTCTCGACATCCAGCGCGGGAATCTTCTCGAGGAAGGCGCGGATATAGGTGATTCCGGCGAAGTGGCCGGAAGCGACCAGCAGGACGACCAAAAGCGCAATTTTGACCATCGGAATCTTGGCCACATCCAGCAGGCTTCGGAAGCTAGCCACTCCAATCGGAGGCAGTCTCGGAATGGTTATGAGTTGCACGAGCAGTGTAGCGGCGGCGCCGGCTGCGGCGAGCATGAAGGCGCTTCGCCATCCCCAGATATCGCCGACGTAAGCGCCGATTGGAGCTGCGCAGACGGTAGCTACGGAAACGCCGGTAAGGATGATCGACATAGCGCGCGGCAGGAGGTGGCTTGGAACGAGCCGCATCGCCAGTGCTGCCGACATCGACCAGAAGCCTCCGAGCGCTATGCCGAGCACGACGCGTGCAGTCAGGAGAACCGCCAGCGACCACGCGCCGGCCGCCAGAACGTCCGACAGGATCAGCAGCAGCGTCATGGTCCACATGACGGTCCTGCGGTCCAGGCGCTTTGTGATGATCGCCACCGTCGGCGCCGAGATCGCCCCGACGATAGCTGTCGCCGTCATCGCCTGTCCAGCCGCTCCCTCGCTAATACCGAGATCATGCGCGAGGGGCGTGAGCAGGCTGACAGGCAGAAACTCTGCCGTGACCAGCCCGAATGTGCCCAAGGAAAGCGAAATGACCGCACCCCATGCGGGACCAGACGGTGGGACGGGCTTTTCTGGGTCGTGCAGAACAGCGTCCATGACGCCTGCTGCGGATTGGGTCATGAACGAAGTCTCCACTTTGATGCAATGCAACGTGATGTTGGCTGCCTTGACCCAAATCTAAAAACACAAGCGCATTTCCCGGCGGCGTTGCACGGAGGAGGGGATGTTCATTGCTTCGCGATATTTTGTGACGGTGCGGCGCGCAACATCGATGCCGGTTTCCTTCAGCCGGACAGCGATGTCCTCATCGGAAAGCACGTCGCCGGGAGATTCTGCGGCAATGATCGCTTTGATCCGATGCCGGACAGCTTCGGCGGAGTGCGCATCGCCGCCTTGGCAGGACGCGATCGCGACGGTGAAAAAATACTTCAGTTCAAAGACTCCGCGCGGGGTAAGCATGTACTTGTTCGAGGTCACCCGGCTTACTGTCGACTCGTGCACGCCGATCGCGTCAGCGACGGTTCTAAGATTGAGAGGCCGCAGGTGGGTGACGCCATGTTCCAAAAAGGCATCCTGCTGACGCACGATTTCAGCCGCAACCTTAACAATCGTCTTGGCGCGCTGATCGAGGCTGCGGATTAGCCAGTTCGCGTTTTGCAAGCATTCGTCGAGAAATGCTTGATCTTTCGAATTTTGGGCAGTTTGACGCGTGACTTCGGCATAGTAGGTTTGGTTGATCAGCAGCTTCGGCAGCGTGGCGGGATCAAGTTCGATCTGCCACCCGCCTTGCGGCGAGGGCGTGACCCAGACGTCGGGTATGATTGATTCAGACGCACCGGATTGGAATCTGTTCCCAGGCTTGGGATCGAGCGCCCGAATCTCATGCATCATGTCGAGAAGGTCTTCTTCATCGACGCCGCAATGCTGCTTCAGCGCCTCAAAATCGCGTCGCGCAAGCATTTCAAGATTGGCAACCAAAGCTGCCATTGCCGGGTCGAGCCGGTTTCGCTGGCGCAATTGGATCTCGAGGCATTCTCTGAGATTTCGCGCAAAAACTCCCGGTGGATCAAATTGCTGCAACGTCCCGAGAACCCGTTCCACAACAGCCTCACGGACATTCAGGCTCTCGGCCAGCTCCAAAAGGTTTGCCCGAAGATAGCCAGTGTCTTCCAGATCGGCGGCAAGCTGGCCAGCGATCAGCCGCTCCTGTGGTGTGAACGCAGTGAGGGCGATCTGACGAGCGACATGGTCGTGCAATGTTTCGGCGAGGGTGGCAAACTCGTCGAGGGAAGGGCCATTGCCCGGCGGGTTGTTGGTCGTGTTGCGAAGTGATTTCCACTGCCCGAGCCGTTCAGGCGACCCTGGCCCGGTCGGTCCTTCAACGGAGTTTGCGCCAGGGCCGATGGGTTGATCCGATCCCGAAATCGAAACATCGTCAAAAGGCCCGCCATCGTTTGATGCAGATTCCAAGAGCGGGTTCTTCTCGATTTCCCGCTCCACGAACTGATGCAGTTCAGTATGCGCCAGTTGCAGCAGGCGAATCGACTCAATGAGTTGAGGCGATGCGACCATGGATTGCTTCTGGCGCTGAAGCAGGCTTGCTGAGGATTGCATGGTGAGCGCGATAATCCTGTCGAGGAGCCTCTTGGGGCCGGCACTGGCACCAGTGAGACGTTTTCTAGGTCAAGCGGCGGCTTTCAGCGTTTCGAGAACGTTTTGCGGGGATGAGACGCCATAGGGGTCGGCCTCGCAGTTGTCGGAGAAACCTTCCTCCTCGAACCAGTGCTCCACCACGCCATTGTTGATCAGGGCGGCGTAGCGCCAAGAGCGCATCCCGAAGCCGAGATTGTCCTTGGCGACCAGCATGCCCATTTTGCGTGTGAACTCGCCTGAGCCATCGGGGATGAGCTCGACCTGCTTCAGGCCCAAGGACTTCCCCCACGCATTCATCACGAAGGCGTCGTTGACTGAGAGGCAGTAAATCGCGTCAATTCCCTCCTTCTCAAACTCATCATAGAGCTCTTCGAACTGGGGCAATTGGTAGGTCGAGCAGGTTGGTGTGAAGGCGCCAGGCAGCGAGAACAGGATGACCCGCCTGCCGGCAAAGTAGTCGTCAGATGTCTTTTCTTCCCAGCGATATGGATTTGGCCCCTGGACTGACTTATCGTGAACGCGCGTGAGAAAGGTGACGAAGGGAACTTTCTTTTGAACTGTCATCAAGTTGCTCCTAAAGAAGAAAACTGCCGTTGAATTCTGGCATAGGCTGGCGCAATTCCGAGCAAAGGCTCGTATGCTCGGGCACGGAATGAGGGCCTCGGCGGCTCGCAACTTCCTTTTCCATCCCGACGTATGGGAACGTCTTGGCGGCTGGTCTTGGCCACGCGAACGCAATCGATCTGAGCGAGCTGGAGACCGTCGAGCCGCTTGCTTTCCACGGCTATGGCGCCGGAAGCGGGATCGGTCACCCGCGATCGTGCCCGGGGAAAAGGGATAGCGGCCGGAAGTAGCCAATATCGCAAGCATGTGGCGACCTGAAATGTCACTTCACGCAGACTCGGGTCACTGGACTGGTTCAGCGTGTTGTCGATATGTGGCAGTGACCCGCCGGCCTTGGCTTGGGTGACCCTTTGACGGGGCCCTTGGGCACTCCCATGCTGAACAGAACCGGTAAACGGCATTTGCGCGAGCGGCCCGTGTTGGCGTGCCGGCATCGGACCAGCCATGCGCAAAGCGGCCACCGAGAACGGCCTTCCGGAGGAGACGATGTCCCGATGTTCAGCGGGAACGGGCACCGTCTCCTCAGGCCACTGTCTAGAGCTTCGCGCGTCGGGCATGGTGCAAGTCGCTTTCATCGTAATTTGATGGTGCTCTAACCAGGAGCAGCAAGCGGCGTGCCATTTCAAATAGAGGTGCTGTTGGACCGCGCCCTTCTTCTCGGAGGCCGTGTCTTAGAAGACCGGGAGCGCGCTATGCCGCCTCGTCACATAGGCAACAACGATGCTGTATGGTGCGGATATTCGGCGCTTCAGCCCCGGCTGGGCAAAGAAGAACCGGAAGCCGAGCCGATGCACCACCTGAGGCTGGCGGGCACTCCAGTCGTAGCGTGTGCCGCTAGCGTTCATGGGTGCGCAGCACGGCTATCGCGAACACGCGCCTCTCGCAGCAACATGAGCGCGCGCTCTTGGGCAAGCGCCTTGGCGCCGTGAGGATCGAATTCCCCAATCGTGTCTGTTTGCCGCCCTCTTATGTTCGAAACTGGACCAGAATGTCGCAGGCCCGACCTAAAGGTCGCCCGAGGCGTTCTGTCCGACACTGTTCCGTCGCCTTTGTTGGGCCGCGACACCGGCTTATTTCGCCTAGTTCTTCTCTGGCCTCAGGCTAAGCCGCTGAGAAGCTGCCACGATTTTTTTCTGCTGCGGCCAAATTGGCACGAGATTTGAAGCACCTTCGTTGCGGGCCGGGAGCCGCCGACCGACTTTCATTTCGTGGATGACACGAATGGAACGAAGAAAGAAAAGCAAAATGTCAAATCTGCGTCGGATAGCGTCTATGGGCAGGGGGCCTCGGCGAAAGCCCTTACCCAACAGCTCGCCGCCCTTGTCGACGCTTGCGCAGGAAATCTTGACCGGCGGCGAGTCAAAGGCCCACCACACGGACTTTATCCTGACCTCGAAGGTACAGGATAATGTTCTGCATCTCGCCGCGCGATGTGCCTAGACAGTTACGCGTTAGCCGATCTTGATAATCGGTCTGCCTCCGGACGACGTCGTCTACATGCCGTCTTAGGTCTTCGCTGCCGCAGCGTCCGCCGGTCACCTTCCGCCCTTCCATCGCTACCGAGTGAAGTGCCATCATGCCCGAAGAACCTTTGCCGACGCTGCCGATGTGGCGCGTCGATCACATTGAGCCCTCGACCGAGATGTTGGCGCTGCGGGCCAACGGTCCGATCCACCGCGTGCGCTTCCCGTCCGGGCACGAAGGCTGGTGGGTCACAGGCTATGACGAGGCCAAGGCGGTGTTGTCCGACGCGGCGTTCCGGCCCGCGGGAATGCCGCCGGCCGCATTCACCCCGGATTCGGTGATTCTCGGTTCGCCAGGATGGCTGGTCTCGCACGAGGGGGGCGAGCATACACGGCTACGCACGATCGTGGCGCCGGCCTTCAGCAACGGCAGGGTGAAGCAGCTCGCGCAGCAGGTCGAGGCGATCGCCGCGCAGTTGTTTGAGACGCTGGCGGCCCAGCCCCAGCCCGCCGATCTGCGGCGCCACCTCTCCTTTCCGCTTCCGGCCATGGTCATTGGCGCGCTGATGGGCGTGCTCTACGAGGACCACGCCTTTTTCGCCGGGCTGTCCGACGAGGCGATGACGCACCAGCATGAAAGTGGCCCGCGAAGCGCGTCGCGCTTGGCCTGGGAAGAACTCCGCGCCTACATTCGCGGCAAGATGTGGGACAAGCGCCAGGATCCGGGCGACAACGTGCTGACGGATCTGCTCGCGGCGGTCGACCAGGGCAAGGCGACCGAGGAAGAGGCGATCGGCCTGGCGGCGGGCATGCTGGTGGCGGGGCACGAGAGCACCGTCGCGCAGATCGAATTCGGCCTGCTGGCCATGTTCCGCCATCCGCAACAGCGCGAACGCCTGATCGGCGATCCATCCCTGGTGGACAAGGCGGTAGAGGAAATCCTGCGCATGTACCCGCCGGGCGCCGGCTGGGACGGCATCATGCGCTATCCGAGGACCGACGTGACCATCGCGGGCGTGCATGTTCCCGCGGAGAGCAAGGTGCTGGTCGGCCTGCCGGCGACGTCGTTCGATCCGCGCCATTTCGACGACCCGGAAATCTTCGACATAGGACGTGACGAAAACCCGCACCTGGCGTTCTCCTACGGGCCGCACAACTGCGTCGGCTTGGCGCTGGCCAGGCTGGAACTCAAGGCGGTGTTCGGTTCGATCTTCCAGCGCTTTCCCGCGCTGCGCCTGGCCGTGGCGCCCGAAGAACTGAAGTTGCGCAAGGAGATCATCACTGGTGGGTTCGAGGAGTTCCCGGTGCTCTGGTGATGCTCGGATGCCACCAGGAATCGCGATGTTCTCGAATTGCCGGCGCGCCTGCCGCGCGATCAGATCAGCCAGCCAACAGGTGACCAAGATGGACGTGCAAGAAACCACGGCAGCATGCCGGGATGCCTTCGCCGAACTGGCGTCGCCAGCGTGCATTCAGGACCCGTACCCATTCATGCGGTGGTTGCGCGAGCACGATCCGGTACATCGCGCGGCGTCGGGCCTCTTTCTGTTGAGCCGCCACGCCGACATCTACTGGGTGCTCAAGGCCACGGGCGATGCTTTTCGGGGGCCGGCGCCAGGCGAACTGGCGCGCTATTTCCCCCGGGCGGCGACCAGCCTGTCGCTAAGTCTGCTGGCGTCCACTTTAGCGATGAAGGAACCTCCAACGCATACGCGTCTGCGCCGGCTGATCTCGCGCGATTTCACCATCGGCCAGATCGACAAGCTGAGGCCGACCATCGCTCGCATCGTCGCAGCGCGCCTGGACGGCATGGCGCCCGCGCTGGAGCGCGGGGAGGCGGTGGACCTGCATCAGGAATTCGCGCTGGCCTTGCCCATGCTGGTTTTCGGCGAACTGTTCGGCATGCCCCCGGATGACATTCTCGGGCTCATCACCGGCATCAGCGCCATTCTGGAAGGCCTGAGCCCGCACGCCAGCGATCCCCAGCTCGCCGCGGGGGACGCGGCCAGCGCCAGGGTGCAGGCCTACTTCGGCGACCTCATACAGCGCAAGCGCACCGATTCCCGCCACGACATCGTGTCAATGCTGGTCGGCGCACACGACGACGATGCCGAGACGCTGTCGAATGCGGAATTGATCAGCATGCTTTGGGGCATGCTGCTGGGCGGCTTCGCCACCACTGCCGCGGCCATCGGCCATGCGGTCCTGGCGATGCTGGCGTATCCCGAACAGCGGCACTGGCTGAAGGGAGATGCCGTGGGGGTGAAGGCTTTCGTCGAAGAAGCCCTGCGCTATGACGCGCCCGCCATGTTCAGCTCCATTCCGCGTATCGCCCAGCGCGACATCGAACTGGGCGGCGTGGTGATCCCGAAGAACGCGGACGTGCGCGTGCTGATCGCGGCCGGCAATCGCGACCCGGACGCCTTCGCCGATCCCGATCGCTTCGATGCCGTGCGGTTCTACGGCACCAGTCCTGGCATGTCGATCGACGGGAAGATCATGCTGACCTTCGGCCACGGCATCCACTTCTGCCTTGGTGCGCAACTGGCCCGGGTGCAGTTGGCCGAGAGCCTGCCGCGGATCCAGGCGCGCTTCCCCACGCTGGCATTGGCCGAGCAGCCGACCCGGGAGCCCTCCGCGTTCCTTAGGACGTTCCGCGCGCTGCCGGTACGGCTGCATGGGCAGGAGGGCTGAGATGCGCGTCCTGGTCGATCAGGATCTGTGCGGAACGACCGGGCAGTGCGTGCTGACGCTGCCGGGCACCTTTCGCCAGCGCGAACCGGACGGCGTGGCCGAAGTGTGCGTTGCGACGGTCCCGCAGGCGCTGCACGCCGCCGTGCGGCTTGCGGCGAACCAGTGCCCGGTCGCCGCCATTCGGGTCATCGAAAGCGACGCTGGCCATGACGAGTGCGCCAGCGCCGACCCGGCGCCTTCTCCGACGCAGGCCCAGCGGCATGCCGCGAAAGACCAATGCAATTCAGGAGACACGATGGGAAGGTTTGAAGGCAAGGTGGCCGTGGTGACCGGCGCCGGCGCCGGCATCGGCAAGGCATGCGCTCTCGCCATCGCGCGCGGAGGCGGCAGAGTGGTGGTGGCCGACATTGATGGCCCGGCGGCCATCGCCTGCACCGCGCAGATCGCGGCCGAAGCAGGCCACGCGCTGGCCATAGCCATGGACATCGCCGATGAGCAGGCGGTGGCAGCGCTGTTCGAGACGGCGGAGCGGCACTTCGGGGGGGTCGAGCTGCTGGTGAACAATGCGAGCGCCATGCATCTGACCCCGCGCGACCGCGCCATCCTCGACCTGGACCTGGCAGTCTGGGACCAGACAATGGCGACCAATCTGCGCGGCACGCTGCTCTGCTGCCGGCAGGCCATCCCACGGATGATCGCCCGTGGCGGTGGCGCAATCGTCAACATGTCGTCGTGCCAAGGGCTCAGCGGTGACACGGCGCAGACGTCCTACGCCGCGTCGAAGGCGGCGATGAACATGCTCTCGGCTTCGCTCGCCACCCAGTACGGTCACTCTCAGATACGCTGCAACGCGGTTGCGCCGGGTCTTATCATGACCGAGCGTCTCCTCGCCAAGCTGGACGAGTGCATGCAACGGCATCTGCGCCGGCACCAGCTCCTGCAGCGCGTCGGCCGCCCCGAGGATGTGGCCGCGCTGGTGGCGTTCCTGCTCTCCGACGATGCTGCGTTCATCACCGGCCAGCTCGTGTGCATCGACGGCGGCATGCTGGCGCATGTCCCGACATATGCCGACGGTGGCAACAGCTGCGCCGCGCGCCCTGCAGGCGACACCGAATCGGCGGCGGCGGCGCGCTGCTGATGGACATGCTGCTCAACCCACTCAACCGCCGGCACCGGCTGCGATGCGACATCCCGGTCATGCCTGGCGCTTTCCCCCTGGTCGGGCATCTTCCCGCCATTGTCTGCGACCTGCCGCGCCTGCTGCGGCGCGCGCAACGCACGCTGGGCAGCCACTTCTGGCTGGATTTCGGCCCTGCCGGACATCTCATGACCTGTGTGGATCCGGACGCATTCTCACTGCTCAGGCACAAGGACGTGTCCTCGGCGCTGATCGAAGAGATCGCGCCCGAATTGCTTGGCGGAACGTTGGTTGCGCTGGACGGCGGCGCGCACCGGCAGGCGCGCGATGCCATCAAGGCAGCGTTCTTGCCCAGGGGGCTGACCCAGGCCGGGATCGGCGACCTGTTCGCGCCCGTCATCCAGGCGCGGGTGCAGGCATGGCGCGCCCGCGGCGAGGTACTCATCCTGCGCGAAACCGGCGACCTGATGCTGAAGCTCATCTTCAGCCTCATGGGAATCCCCGCGCAGGACCTGCCGGGATGGCATCGCAAGTACCGGCAATTGCTGCAGTTGATCGTCGCGCCACCGGTCGACCTGCCCGGATTGCCTTTGCGGCGCGGCCGTGCCGCCCGCGACTGGATCGACGCGCAGTTGCGCCAGTTCGTCCGCGACGCACGCGCGCATGCCGCGCGCACCGGGTTGATCAACGACATGGTGAGCGCCTTCGACCGCAGCGACGGTCCGCTCTCCGATGACGTCCTGGTCGCGAATATTCGCTTGCTGCTGCTTGCCGGTCACGACACCACTGCCTCGACGATGGCCTGGATTGTAATCGAGCTGGCGCGGCAGCCTGTGCTGTGGGACGCCCTGGTTGAGGAGGCGCAACGTGTGGGCGCGGTGCCGACCCGGCACGCGGACCTGGCGCAGTGTCCGGTCGCCGAGGCGCTGTTCCGCGAGACACTGCGCCTGCATCCGGCGACCACGCTCCTGCCGCGTCGCGCGCTGCAGGAATTGCAACTCGGCCAACGGCGCATTCCCGCAGGCACCCATCTATGCATCCCGCTGCTGCATTTCTCGACCTCGGCGCTGCTGCACGAGGCGCCTGATCAGTTCCGCCTGGCGCGGTGGCTGCTACGCACAGAGCCGATCCGGCCGGTTGACATGCTGCAGTTCGGTACCGGCCCACACGTCTGCATCGGCTACCACCTGGTATGGCTGGAAATGGTGCAGTTCTGCATCGCCTTGGCGCTGACCATGCACAAGGCCGGGGTGCGGCCGCAGTTGCTGAGCGACGTCGAAAAAGGCCGGCGCTATTACCCTACCGCACATCCGTCAATGAAAATTCGAATAGGCTTTTCATGAGCTGGCACGGCATGCCCTGTGTGGCAAGGCAGCGGCGCCGGCGGGGCGCGGCATTGCTGCACTCAGCGCACGCACTCGTGTGACGCCGGCAACACCGTGACGACTTGCGCTCGCCGTGGCCGTCTCAGCTACAAGGACATCAACAACATGCAGACCGGTTCCACTCCACGCGACCGAATTGGCGTTTCCGCATTCGGCGGATTGGGCGCGCAGGCGCGCGGCGCCTCTGGCGGGCTGCTCCCGGAGATCTGGATGCAGGACGGCGCAAAGCGGGTCGAACAGGCTCTGGGGCGTCTGCTCTGCGCCGAAGACGACGGTAAGACAGAGCTGATGGCGGCCATGCGCTACGCCACCTTGCATGGCGGGAAGCGCACCCGCGCCTTGCTCTGTCTGGCTGCCGGCGCACTGGCGGGCACGCCGGCGCACATGCTCGACGACGTCGGCGCCGCCATCGAGATGATGCACGCCTGTACCCTGGTCCACGACGACCTGCCCGCGATGGACGACGACGTGCTTCGCCGCGGCCTTCCGACCGTGCACGTAAAGTTCGGCGAAGCCACTGCGATCCTGGTCGGCGATGCGCTGCAGGCCCACGCCTTCCTCACCCTGGCGAGCCTGGATGCGCCGGGCGACAACCGTATCGCGCTCGTGCGCGAACTGGCGCAGGCGGTGTCCGCCGAGGGTGCCGCAGGCGGGCAGGCCATCGATCTGTCGCTGGTCGGAAAGCACGCCGGGCTGGACAGGATCCTGGCGATGCACGGGATGAAAACCGGAGCGCTAGTGCGCGCGTCGGTTCGCATGGGCGCGCTATACTCCATCGCGGAGGATGCCGCGCACGCTGCGCTGTATGCTGCGCTCGATCGCTACACCGCCTGTTTCGGCCTGGCGTTGCAGGTGGCCGACGACATTCTCGACGCGACGGCGGATACCGCGACTCTTGGCAAGACCCCCGGTAAGGACGCGGCGGCGCAAAAGCCGACCTGCGCGTCGATCATGGGGCTGCAGGCTGCGCGCCAGTTCGCCCTGTACTTGTTGCACGACGCCGGGGAGGCCATCGCCCCTCTGGGGCCGCGTGCGGAAGGGTTGGCGCAGATGCTGCAGCGGGCCAACGTCTATCTGTCCGCGCCATACGCATGAGCGGGCCCATCCGTAAGGACTCGCCCCTGTGCTGCTGCGATCGGCCGGCGGGCGCAGCATGCTGCACTGTGTCCGTGTCGGCGGCGACGTGCGCGGCGTCTGCCCGTTTCTGTTCTCGTTAGCCCTCTGCAGAAGGAACATACCGCGTGAACGCGCTGTCCGAACAGATCCTTTCCGAAATGCGCCACCTGCTGAGCGATATGAGCGACGGCGGCAGTGTCGGTCCGTCCGTCTACGACACGGCGCGAGCTCTGCAGTTCGACGGCAACGTCACCGGTCGGCACGACGCATACGCGTGGCTCATCGCGCAGCAACAGGCCGATGGCGGATGGGGAAGTGCGGACTTCCCGCTGTTTCGCCATGCGCCCACGTGGGCGGCGTTGCTGGCATTGCAGCGTGCCGATCCTCTTCCTGGCGCTGCCGACGCAGTCGAGGCTGCAACCCAATTCATCGAGCGCCAGCCCGATCCCTACGCGCATGCGGTGCCGGAAGACGCGCCCATCGGCGCGGAGCTGATCCTGCCGCAGTTGTGCGACGAGGCCGCATCCTTGCTGGGTGGCGTGGCGTTTCCGCGCCACCCGGCGCTGTTGCCGTTGCGGCAAGCACGCCTGGCCAAGCTGGGGCCAGTTGCGACGTTGCCGAGCGGCCATCCGTTGCTGCACTCCTGGGAAGCCTGGGGGACGTCGCCGGCCACCGCATGCCCGGACGACGACGGCAGCATCGGCATTAGTCCGGCCGCCACCGCGGCGTGGCGTGCGCAAGCCGTGACACAGGGAAGAACGCCGCAGGTCGGGCGCACCGACGGGTATCTGCAGGCGGCATCGCGGGCGACGCGCACCGGCATCGAAGGTGTCGTTCCCAACGTCTGGCCAATCAATGTGTTCGAGCCATGCTGGTCGCTGTACACGCTGCATCTGGCCGGTCTGTTCGCGCATCCCGCGCTCGCCGAGGCGGTGCAAGTGATCATCGCGCAGCTCGACGCCCGCCTCGGCGTGCGCGGTCTGGGCCCGGCCTTGCACTTCGCGGCCGATGCGGACGACACCGCCGTTGCATTGTGCGTCCTTCGCCTTGCAGGCCGCGACCCGGCGGTCGACGCGTTGCGCCATTTCGAAACCGGCGAGCTGTTCGTCACCTTCCCCGGCGAGCGCAATGCCTCGGTGTCGACCAACATCCATGCCCTGCATGCGTTGCGAATGTTGGGAAAGCCCGCCGCCCGCACCAGCGCCTACGTCGAGGCCAATCGCAACCCGCACGGTCTATGGGACAACGAAAAATGGCACATTTCGTGGCTGTATCCAACCGCGCATGCGGTCGCTGCGCTCGCGCAAGGCAACCCCCACTGGCGCGACGAGCGCGCGCTGGCCGGGCTGCTGCGGACGCAGCGCGACGACGGCGGCTGGGGCGCGGGTCGCGCGTCCACATTCGAGGAAACCGCCTATGCGCTGTTCGCGTTGCACGTGATGGACGGGAGCGAAGCGCCGGCAGGGCGCCGGCGCATCGCGCAGGCGGTGGCGCGTGCGCTGAAGTGGATGCTCGCCCGCCACGCAGCGCACGCACTGCCCCAGACACCGCTGTGGATCGGCAAGGAACTGTATTGCCCCACTCGGGTGGTGCGCGTGGCCGAACTCGCCGGGTTGTGGCTGGCGCTTTGTTGGGGGCGGCACGTCTCGGCCGAGGGAGCAGGAGCGGGGCCATGATCCAGACCGATCGCGCGCTGCAGCAGGTGCTGGAGTGGGGGCGTTCCCTGACCGGGTTCGCCGACGAGCATGCCATAGAAGCGGTCAGGGGCGGCCAGTACATCCTGCAGCGCATCCAGCCGAGCCTGCGCGACACCAGCGCCCGCACCGGCCGCGATCCGCTGGACGAAACGCTGATCGTGGCGTTCTATCGCGAACTGGCGCTGCTCTTCTGGCTCGACGATTGCAACGACCTTGGCCTGATCGCGCCGGAGCAGCTCGCCGCGGTGGAGCAGGCGCTGGGGCAGGGTGTGCCGTGCGCGCTTCCCGGATTCGAGGGCTGTGCTGTGCTTCGCACTTCGCTCGCCGCGCTCGCCTACGATCGTCGCGACTATGCTCAGCTTCTCCACGATACCCGGTGCTACTGCGCGGCGCTGCGCGCCGGACACGCGCAGGCGGCAGGGGCGCAGCGCTGGTCGTACGCCGAGTACTTGCACAACGGCATCGATTCGATCGCCTACACGAACGTGTTCTGTTGCCTGTCCTTGCTGTGGGGGCTGGACATGGCGACCTTGCGCGCGCATCCGGCGTTTCGCCAGGTTCTGCGGCTCATCTCCGCGATAGGGCGCTTGCAGAACGACCTGCATGGACGCGAAAAGGATAGATCGGCCGGCGAGGCCGACAACGCGGCGATCCTGCTGCTGCAGCGCTATCCGGCCATGCCTGTGGTGGAGTTCCTCAACGACGAGCTGGCCGGCCACACACGCATGCTGCACCGGGTGATGGCGCAAGAACGCTTTCCCCCGCCGTGGGGACCGCTGATCGAAGCCATGGCGGCCATCCGCGCGCAGTACTACGAGACCTCAACCAGTCGCTACCGCAGCGACGCTGCGGGCGGAGGCCAGCGTGCGCCGGCCTGAACGCGCGGGAGACGGCGGCGTGAGCGCGCTGCCGTCGGTCCGATCCGACGCAACGCCGTCGCCCGATGACGCGGAAGGAGCGAGCATCAGCGACACCAACCTGAGCCGGCGCAAGGACGACCACCTGGACATCGTGCTGGATCCGCGAACGGCACGGGCCAAGGCCGCTGGCTGGGAGTACATTCGTTTCGAACACTGTGCATTGCCCGAGTTGGACCTGACGCAGATCGACCTCAGCGCCTCGCTGCTGGGCAAGACCATGCGCGCGCCTCTGCTGATCAGCTCCATGACCGGCGGCATGCCACGCGCCGAGGCCATTAACCGCCATCTGAGCGAGGCAGCGCAAGCCTTGGGGATCGCCATGTGCGTCGGTTCGCAGCGCGTAAGCCTGCAATCCCGCAACTCCCAGGGGCTGACGCGCGCGCTACGCCGCCTCGCCCCAGACGTTCCCTTGCTGGCCAATATCGGCGCCGCGCAACTGCGCCAGCCCGACGGCCTGGACCTCGCGCGCCGGGCGGTGGATGCACTGGAGGCCGATGGACTCATCGTCCATCTCAATCCGCTGCAGGAAGCAGTACAGCCGGAGGGCGACCGCGACTGGCGCGGCGTCCTGGCGCAGATCGCTCGCGCCGCGCGCAGCGTCGGCGTGCCGATCGTGGCCAAGGAAGTGGGGTCGGGCCTGTCCGCCTCGGTGGCCTGTGCGCTCGTCGAGGCGGGCGTGGCGGTGATCGATGTCGCCGGCGCCGGCGGCACCAGCTGGGCCGCGGTGGAGGGCGAGCGCGCCCCCGATGCCGCCGACCGCGCAGTGGCAATGGCATTCGCGGATTGGGGGATTGCGACCCCGGCCAGCGTGCAGGCGGTCCGTCGGGCCCTGCCAGCGGTGAAGCTGATCGCGTCGGGCGGGATCAGCGACGGCGTCGACGTGGCCAAGGCCATCCGCTTGGGCGCGGACATCGCCGGGCAGGCAGCCGGCGTGCTGCGCGCGGCTACGCAATCCAGCGAGGCCGTTGTCGCGCATTTCGAGATCGTTATCCGCCAGTTGGCCGTCGCCTGCTTCTGCACCGGCTCGGCTGATCTGGTGGCGTTGCGTCAGGCGCGCTTGTTGGCCTCGGCGCATCTGCCCGCCGGTTGATGTCAGCCTCGATCGCACGTGGCGACGGGCGCCTAGTCTCACTGAGTCAGAAAGTCTCGCGCGCTGGTCGCGGGCTTGTTCGGGTGCTGCTTTGTGATCAGGGAGGCGCCCCGCCGTAGCCGACTGGGGCATCTGAGAGTGAAGCCGCATTCGACGCCATGTCGCGCTTTGATCGGGGTGATCGGTCACTCCAACCGAGTTGAGCCCCTGAAGGGGCCGGGGGTGCTGGAGGCCGGCTACGCTTGGACCGCATCAACCACTCGGAAAGCTACAGCGACGGCCACGGCAAGCATACCAACATGGTGGAGAGCTATTTCAGCCGCCTTCGCCGCATAGTCGCCGCCGGCACCACCCCGTTTCGCACCGCTATCTCTACCAGTACGCCATCATGCAGCATGGCTGGAAGATCACCCTCGCAATTCCAACGGTGATAACGCATTTAGGCTGCTTGGCGGAGCGATGCAGCATGGAGTGGCGTACGTGGAAACGTTATTGGCAGCGAAACGTGGACAAAAATAATTCGCAAATTCCCGCATTTCGCCAAATTAGCAACCAAATTGCTACGTACGCATTTATGACGCACCAGATTGCACGTTGCATGTTTGCAGAAAATTGACAAATATGTGCGTTGCTTGTATGGCGCGCCCAACTAGCATTTACCCCGCTGGGCCAGGGAACGGGAGAACGACGCATGATGATGGAGAAAGGTGTAAAGCCGAAGATCGCTGAAAGATGCGCTCTTCCGCGTGACATTTCAAGATTCAAGAAACTGCACGAAAACGGTCGCGCGGTTATCAAGCCGAATCCTGACAAGACTCTCGGTTATGTGTCTACCGCTGAATTGGTGAATGAAACGGTGAAAACCGCTTCGTAACCCTGATTTCTATTTGCTTTTAGAGGGCGAAGGTTTACCAACCTTCGCCCTCTTGCTGTTTGGGGCGGCTGGGAGTTCGATTTGAAATGATTCCGTTTGATGAGACAAAATTGGATGAATGGCTCTCCGACTACGAGTCGTTCAATTACGCGTTCCGTCAATTTTGCTACGCGAATTTCAAGGTCCATGAGCTCGACGCGCAATTCATTCCCAACGTTATAAAGCAAATTCACGCCCAGTGGGTCAGCGACAACGAAAAGTGGCTGAATGAAGAGACGCCCGAACATACGACTAGGCTATCGCACGTAAAAATTCTCGCCTTGCTTCTTTATAATCTGAACGCGGAACCGTTTCTCGGCAATTTCTTCGATCACGAATATCAGGAAGACGTCCCTTACGCTTTCAAGGGAACCGACGAGGAAAAGGCCGCTGCGCGCCGCGATCTCATAGATGGCCGTGAAGCAATTTTGGCTTTGGACTTCTGCCTTCTGATCATCAACTGGTTTGAGAAGAACCGGATGGATCGCGCGATCCCGTACCGACAGCCGATGACGCCCGACATGCGCCACGATCTTCTCGGGTACCTTTTGAATGGCAGCGTTGACCGCAAGGCCCTTTACCTGATTTTGAAGGCCATGTATCTTCGGCCAAGCAAGGGCGGCTCCGCCAATTAGCAATCCTTCCCTCTTTTAACGCTCTCCGCTGCCTTGGCTTTCCGCTTCCGCGAACCTTCGTGGAATTGACGCCCTGTCTAATCGGCTCGACAAGGAACGCGTCCGTCCCAGCCCTTCGGCCTGAACGACCCGCTGGGCCGTCTCTTTGTTTGACTTGCTGCCTTCCGCCGCGGGCTTCATGATAACCCTGCAAAGCTCTCCGCCGAAGCGCTTGGGTTTGCGCCGCAATGGCCTGATCCGTGACGGGTCGCCCGTGGCTATATGATACGCGAACAGATCATAGAAGTTGTGACTTGCTTGTCGGAGATACCTTTGCGTATCATCGCGCATTCGAAAAGATCGTTTACGTATCATAATGGATTCTCAATCGGAAATTCTTCTCGAAATTGGTGGGCTTTTCAGGCAGGCTAGGCTGGCGGCTGCGATGACGCAGGAGCAGGTCGCTGATTTGGCGGGTATATCCCGTCCCCGATATCGCGACATCGAAAAGGGAGCCGCAGCCGCGCGTGCGACAACGCTCATGAATATCGCTCGAGCGCTCGGTCTGGAAATGATGCTGGTTCCGCAAGCCATGGTGCCGGCTGTTCAGGCTCTATTGCGTCCGCATGATAATGACGATCGACCGGCCTTTGTTTCTCAACCTGACGATGACGATCATACCTCCAGTCTTTCGCGCACCTAAGACGATCCCGTCGCTGGACGTGCTCTTGAAGGCAGTGAAGATCGGCACAATCGTCAGGACGCCGGGCGATATGCATTCAACTTCGATGAGGCCTACTGCGCGACGGGCGGCTTTCCGGTTGTCAGCCTCTCGTTTCGGGCAGCGACGGGAGTATTGCGGAAAGATCCGAAGCCTGTGCCAAGCGCCTTGCCCGCTTTCTTCGCGAACCTCCTGCCGGAGGAGAAATTGTGCGAGGCGATGGAAAGGCACCACGAAGGTAATGTGCGGCCAGGCAATGATTCCGACCTTTTAGCGGCGCTGGGCGCCGATCTGCCGGGAGCCGTACGGGCGTTGCCCAGTGACGGCGCGATAGCGGGTTTCGCAGGATGCTTCAAAGGATCAGCCCAAGGCACGGTTCTCGCTTGCCGGCGTGCAGATGAAGCTGTCGGTCATGAAGAACATTGGAAAAGGCGGCGGCCTTACCTTGCCGATGGACGACGAGCAGGGCCGGTACATTGCCAAGTTCCCTTCGACGGCCTTCCCGGGCTTTTCCGAGAACGAATTCGCCAACCTGGCGCTGGCAGCAGCAATCGGCATGGACGTTCCTGAATGCGAACTGGTCGAGAAGTCCGATTTTGAGGGCGTTCCCGAAGAATTCAACACGCTGTCTGACGGCAAGGTCCTTCTCGTCAAACGCTTCGACGCGGCGCCGGTGGCGAGAGGATACACATCGAGGATTTCGCTCAGGTCTTCGGTGTCTACCCCTCGCGCAAATATGAGGGGGCTGCTTATCACGACATAGCCTTGGCTCTTGGCGTGGCCGTCTCGCCTACGGCGGCTCTCGAGTTCGTCCGCCGCCTGGCACTGACCGTCATCACCGGCAATGGCGACATGCACCTGAAGAACTGGTCTTTGATCTATCCCGGTAACGGCGACAAGCCGGCGCTTGCACCAATCTACGACCTCCTATCCACCGTGCCATATATTCCCACCGACGCCATGGGGCTGTCGCTTGGAGGAGAGCGCTCGTTCAAGGCGCTAGCAGCACCGCGATGGAAAGCATTTGCGAACCGTGCACGGCTTCCGGAGCCAGCAGTCCTGAAGGCAGTGGTCGAGACGGTCAAACTCGTCAACGAGTACTGGTGGCATCTGCCTGAGCGCGACGTTGTCGCAGCGAAAGTGCTCGAGCGGATCGACGAACATGTGAAGGCGATGACGCCGATACTGAACTCCTGTGCCGACAAGTGAGCCGAGACCCCGCGAATTGCTGATATAGCGGGACCATCCGCCTGTGGCACCGGATGAGTGGCCGCGGACCGATGGTATGCCAGCGTCGCGCGCAGGATTCTACGCAGTCTCGACGAGGACACGCGAGACGAAGCACGTCAGCTCGCTGGCACAAAAAGTTTCGCAGCTTCCCGCAAGTAGGTTGAGATGCTGTTCGTCCACTTCAACACAACGACGCGGTGCAAACGAATTCGGTGACTGAGGATCGCGATCCGACGCTTTGTGTCGCCAATGTCGCGTCCGCTACACGGGCTGTTCCGACGATCCTTTCTTGGAACTCAAGCTAAATCCCTGAAAAGCAACCATGAAATTATTCTTCGGTTGGATCAGCCAAATTGGCATGAGTCTTGAGATCCTTAGGTGCGAGGCGGCTACAGCTGCCCGACCGGCATTCAAGTCGCGGCAGCCGCGATGAATGGGAACGAAGGAAGGAAAGCTACATGTCAGGTTTGCGTCAGATCGCCTTTTACGGCAAGGGCGGCATCGGCAAGTCCACCACCTCCCAAAATACGCTCGCAGCCCTGGTCGACCTCGGGCAGAGAATCCTCATCGTCGGCTGCGACCCCAAAGCCGACTCCACCCGCCTGATCCTGAACGCGAAGGCGCAGGATACGGTCCTGCATCTCGCGGCAGAGGAAGGTTCGGTGGAAGACCTGGAACTCGCGGACGTGCTCAAGGTCGGCTACAAAGGCATCAAATGCGTGGAGTCGGGCGGACCGGAGCCAGGTGTCGGCTGCGCCGGCCGCGGCGTGATCACCTCGATCAACTTCCTCGAGGAGAACGGCGCCTACGACGATGTCGACTATGTCTCCTACGACGTGCTCGGGGATGTGGTGTGTGGCGGTTTCGCGATGCCGATCCGCGAGAACAAGGCCCAGGAAATCTATATCGTCATGTCCGGCGAGATGATGGCGCTCTATGCCGCCAATAACATCGCCAAGGGCATCCTGAAATACGCCCATTCGGGCGGCGTGCGGCTCGGCGGCCTGATCTGCAACGAGCGCCAAACCGACCGCGAGCTCGACCTCGCCGAGGCGCTTGCTTCCAGGCTCAATTCCAAACTTATCCACTTCGTGCCGCGCGACAACATCGTCCAGCACGCCGAGCTCAGGAAGATGTCTGTCATTCAGTATGCGCCGGACTCCAAGCAGGCCGGGGAATACAGGGCGCTGGCCGAGAAGATTCACGGGAATTCGGGCCAGGGCACCATCCCGACCCCGATCACCATGGAGGAGCTCGAGGACATGCTGCTCGACTTCGGCATCATGAAGACCGACGAGCAGATGCTTGCCGAGCTTCAGGTCAAGGAAGCGGCCAAAACTGCCGCACAGTAGCGACTGCTGCCGACATGAGGCGCCGCCTTACCTGGTGCGCCTTTCAAAGAACGGCGCCTCGTCGGTGAGGCGTCACCCTGAACCTTGAAAGGGGTCCCATGAGCCTGGAATACGAGAATGACGGTGGCCTCCATGCGAGGCTTATCGAGGAAGTGCTGTCGCAATATCCTGACAAGTCGGCGAAGCGCCGCAAAAAGCACCTCAGCGTCGCAAAGCGCGGCGACGAGGCTGGCGAGGAAAGCGAGGTCCTTTCCGAATGCGAGGTCAAATCGAACATCAAGTCCATCCCCGGCGTGATGACGATTCGCGGCTGCGCGTATGCCGGCTCGAAAGGCGTGGTGTGGGGTCCAGTCAAGGATATGGTCCATATCTCCCACGGCCCGGTCGGCTGCGGACAATATTCCTGGTCGCAACGCCGAAACTACTACGTCGGCACGACCGGCATCGACACATTCGTCACCATGCAGTTCACCTCCGATTTCCAGGAGAAGGACATTGTTTTCGGCGGCGACAAGAAGCTCGAACGGATCATCGACGAGATCGAGGAACTGTTTCCGCTGAACAAGGGCATGACTGTGCAATCCGAATGCCCGATCGGCCTGATTGGCGACGACACCGAAGCTGTGTCCCGCAACAAGGCCAAGGAGCACGAAAAGACAATCGTGCCGGTGCGCTGCGAGGGCTTCCGCGGCGTCTCGCAATCCCTCGGCCACCACATCGCCAACGACGCGATCCGCGACTGGGTGTTCGAGAAGAAGGAAGTGGAGTTCGAGGCCGGCCCGTACGATGTCAATGTGGTCGGCGACTACAATATCGGCGGCGACGCTTGGGCTTCGCGCATCCTGCTTGAGGAGATGGGCCTGCGCGTGGTCGGCAACTGGTCGGGCGACGCTACGCTGGCCGAAATAGAGCGGGCGCCAAAGGCGAAGCTAAATCTCATCCATTGCTACAGGTCGATGAACTACATCTGCCGGCACATGGAGGAAAAGTATGGCATCGCCTGGATGGAGTACAACTTCTTCGGCCCCTCCCAGACCGAAGCCTCTCTGCGCAAGATAGCCAAGCACTTCGGGCCGGAAATCGAGGCCAAGGCCGAGGCGGTCATCGCCAAATACCGGCCGCTGGTCGAAGCGGTCATAGCCAAGTACCGGCCGCGCCTCGAAGGCAGGACGGTGATGCTCTATGTCGGCGGGCTGCGCCCCCGTCACGTCGTCACGGCATATGAGGACCTGGGCATGGTGATCGTCGGCACTGGCTACGAATTTGGCCATAACGACGACTATCAGCGCACCGGCCATTACGTGAAGAAGGGCACGCTGATCTATGACGACGTGACTGGCTACGAGCTGGAGAAGTTCATCGAGGGGATCCGTCCTGATCTCGTGGGCTCCGGCATCAAAGAAAAGTACCCGGTCCAGAAGATGGGCATACCGTTCCGTCAAATGCATTCCTGGGATTATTCCGGCCCGTATCACGGCTACGACGGCTTCGCCATCTTCGCCCGCGACATGGATCTGGCCATCAACAACCCGGTCTGGAACCTCTACGACGCCCCCTGGAAGAAAAAAGCCGAGCCGTCGGCAGCGATCGCAGCCGAATGAAAACCTGGCCTCCCGTAAGCCGGGAGGCCGTTAAACGCCTGTGGCCCTTGTCCGCGGGAGACTTGAAACGTTTCGACGTCCCTGTGCCGCCGTATGGCGGGCCAGATGGAGAAGAGGTAACCACCCATGCCGCAGTCGGCTGAAAAAGTTCTCGACCACGCACCCCTGTTCCGCGAGCCGGAATACAGGCAGATGCTTGCCGAGAAGAGGCTGAATTTCGAATGTCCGCACCCGGACCAGGTCGTTACCGACCAACGCGAATTCACCAAGACGTGGGAATACCGCGAAAAGAACCTTGCTCGCGAAGCGCTTGTCGTGAACCCCGCCAAAGCGTGCCAGCCGCTCGGCGCGGTGTTCGCGGCCGCAGGCTTCGAGCGAACCATGTCCTTCGTCCACGGCAGCCAGGGCTGCGTGGCCTATTACCGCTCGCACCTGTCGCGCCATTTCAAGGAGCCTGCTTCGGCGGTTTCCTCCTCGATGACCGAGGACGCGGCAGTGTTCGGCGGCCTGAAGAACCTGGTCGACGGGCTCGCCAACACGTACCAACTCTACGACCCAAAGATGATCGCCGTCTCGACTACTTGTATGGCGGAGGTCATTGGCGATGACCTGCACAGCTTCATCGAGAACGCCAAGGACGAAGGCTCGGTCCCGCGCGACTTCGACGTCCCATTCGCCCATACGCCGGCCTTCGTCGGCAGCCATGTCGACGGCTATGACGTTGCGGTCAAGGGCATTTTGGAGCATTTCTGGAAAGGCGAGGAGCGAACGGAAGCCGAGGGGACCATCAACGTCATTCCGGGTTTCGACGGCTTCTGTGTTGGCAACAACCGGGAACTCAAGCGCCTGCTCGATCTGATAGGCGTGTCCTATACTTTCATCCAAGACGCCTCTGACCAGTTCGACACGCCGTCCGACGGCGAATACCGCATGTACGACGGCGGCACGAAGATCGCAGACGTGAGGAAGGCACTCAACGCCGAGGCGACACTTTCGCTACAGCATTACAACACCCGAAAAACACTGGAGTATTGCGAGGGGGTAGGGCAGGCGACTGCCTCGTTCCATTACCCGCTCGGCGTTCAGGCGACCGACGACTTCCTAATGGAGGTCTCCGCGATTTCCGGCAAGCAAATCCCCGAGGCAATCCGCCTGGAGCGCGGCCGACTTGTTGACGCCATGGCGGACAGCCAATCCTGGCTGCACGGCAAGAAATACGCCATCTACGGCGATCCAGACTTTGTCTACGGCATGGCCCGCTTCATCATGGAAACGGGCGGCGAGCCGACCCATTGCCTCGCCACCAACGGCACCTCGGCGTGGGAAGCAGAGTTGAAGGAGCTGCTTGCATCATCGCCCTTCGGCAAGGGTGCTCAAGTCTGGGCGGGCAAGGACCTCTGGGCATTGCGCTCGCTGCTCTTCACCGAGCCGGTGGACCTGCTGATCGGCAACTCCTATGGCAAGTATCTGGAGCGCGACACGGGCACGCCGCTGATCCGGCTGACGTTTCCGATCTTCGATCGCCACCATCACCATCGGTTTGCGCTGATGGGCTACCAAGGCGGGCTGCGCGTACTGACGACGATCCTGGACAAGATCTTCGACAAGCTCGATCGCGAGACAAGCGAGACGGGCGCGACGGACTATTCGTATGACCTCACCCGCTAAGCTTGACGGTCGGCTTTGGCCGATCGTCTTCCCGAGGGACTTTGGAGACCGACGCAATGTCCTCGCTCAGAGCCAAAATCCAGGATGTCTTCAATGAGCCCGCCTGCGAGCAGAACCGCGACAAGGTTGCCAAGGCGCGCAAAAAGGGCTGTTCGAAGCCACTGACCCCCGGAGCGGCGGCCGGTGGCTGTGCCTTTGATGGCGCCAAGATCGTACTGCAGCCGATCACCGACGTCGCACACCTGGTCCATGGGCCGCTCGCCTGCGAGGGCAATTCCTGGGACAACCGCGGTGCGGCTTCCTCCGGGCCAACGCTGTGGCGCACAAGCTTCACGACCGACCTCACCGAACTCAATGTTGTGATGGGGCAGGGCGAGCGGAAGCTCTTCAAAGCGATCCGCGAGATCAAGGAAGCGTATGGGCCGCCGGCGATCTTCGTCTATTCGACCTGCGTGACGGCGCTGATCGGCGACGACATCGAGGCTGTCTGCAAGCGCGCGGCGGAAAAGTTCGGCTTGGCCGTTGTGCCGGTCAATGCGCCGGGCTTCGTCGGCTCCAAGAATCTTGGCAACAAGCTTGCCGGCGAGGCGTTGCTCGAGCATGTCATCGGCACGGCCGAGCCCGACGATGCCGGCCTTTACGACATCAACATCCTTGGCGAATTCAACCTCTCCGGCGAATTCTGGCTGGTGAAGCCGCTGCTGGATCGGCTCGGGATCCGGGTGCGCGCCTGCATTCCGGGTGACGCACGTTACGTCGACATTGCCGGCGCGCACCGCGCCCAGGCGGCCATGATAGTGTGCTCGACCGCGCTCATCAATCTCGCCCGCAAGATGGAGAAGCGCTGGGGCATCCCGTTTTTCGAGGGCTCCTTCTACGGCATCACCGACACCTCTGAAGCGCTCCGACAGATCTCTCAGCTGCTCGTGAAGAAGGGTGCCGATCCGGAGATCCTCGGCCGCACCGAGGTATTGATTGCCGAGGAAGAGGCGATCGCTTGGAAGAAGCTAGCCGCCTACCGGCCGAGGCTCGAAGGCAAGCGCGTGCTGCTTAACACCGGCGGCGTGAAGTCCTGGTCGGTCGTCCATGCGCTGATGGAGATCGGGATCGAGATCGTCGGCACCTCTGTCAAGAAGTCGACCGTCGAAGACAAGGAGCGGATCAAGCAGATCCTCAAGGACAACAAACATATATTCGAGCAGATGGCAGCGCGCGAGCTTTACGCCATGCTCTCCGAACACAAGGCCGATATCCTGCTATCAGGCGGGCGCACGCAATTCGTCGCGCTGAAGGCCAAGACACCTTGGCTCGATATCAACCAAGAGCGCCAACATTCTTACGCCGGCTATGACGGCATGGTGGAACTCGTACGCCAGATCGACATCGCCATTCACAACCCGATCTGGGGGCAGGTGCGGGAGCCGGCACCATGGGATTGCCAGCCTGCGGTGAGGGAGGAACGGCCGCGCACGAAAACCGAGACCGTGACCTTGCATGCTGTCCAGGAATTCTCCGGCACGACAGCCGCTGATTTCGGCGAGTGTTGAGGAGAGCCGATGGTCCGCATCCTTCCCCAGACCAAAGCGGCGGCGGTCAATCCGCTGAAGTCATCGCAGCCCTTGGGTGCCGCCTTGGCCTTTCTTGGCGTCGACGGCGCGATGCCGTTGTTCCACGGCAGCCAGGGCTGCACCAGCTTCGCCCTCGTGCTCTTCGTGCGGCATTTCAAGGAAGCCATCCCCTTGCAGACGACGGCGATGGACGAGGTGGCGACGATCCTGGGCGGGGCGGACCATCTGGAACAGGCGATCCTCAACCTCAAGGCCCGCACAAGGCCAACACTGATCGGGGTCTGCACGACGGCGCTGGTGGAAACCCGGGGCGAAGACTGCGCAGGCGATATCGCCAATATCAGGCTGAAGCGCAGGGAAGAGCTCGCGGGTACGGAGGTGGTGCTAGCCAACACACCGGATTTCGACGGCGCGATCGAAGAGGGCTGGGCCAAGGCTGTCACCGCGATGATCGAAAGGATTACGCGGCCCGGCGAGCAGACGCGGCAGTCCAACAAGATCGTGATCCTGCCTGGCTGGAACCTCACTGTGGCTGATATCGAGCATTTGCGTGAGATGATTGAAAGCTTTGGACTCAAACCGGTAATTCTGCCGGACATCTCCGGCTCGCTCGACGGTACGGTGCCCGACCGCTGGGTCACGACCACCTATGGCGGCACCAGTGTCGAGGATATCCGTGAGCTTGGCACGGCCGAGCAATGCATCGTCATCGGTGAGCATATGCGCCGCCCGGCCGAGCTGCTGCAGAGGTTGACCGGCGTGCCTTACGTGCTGTTCCGGTCGCTGACTGGACTGAAGGACGCCGACCGGTTCGTCTCGCTGCTGTCCGCAGTTTCGGGCGCGGCAGCGCCGGCCGGGGTGCGCCGTCGCCGGGCGCAGTTGCAGGACGCGTTGCTCGACGGACATTTCCATTTTGGAGGCAAGAAAATTGCGATCGCTGCTGAACCAGACCAACTCTACCAACTCGCGAGCTTCTTCATCGGCATGGGCTCCGAAATCGCGGCGGCGGTCACCACGACCGACATGTCGAACATTTTGGAGGAAGTACCGGCGCAGTCGGTTCAGATCGGCGATCTCGGCGATTTGGAAGCTCTTGGCGCCGGCGCTGATCTTCTCGTCACCCATTCCCATGGCCGCCAGGCGGCGCAGCGCCTCGGCATTCCGCTCATGCGGGTCGGCTTCCCGATCTTCGACCGGCTCGGCAGCCAGCACAAGCTCACAATCCTCTACCAAGGAACCCGCGACCTAATCTTCGAGGTCGCCAACATTTTTGAAGCCAACCGGCACGCGCCGACGCCTCAGGCGCTTGATCCACTCCGTAAGCGAGAAATGCCAGATGAGCTCCGTTCGTCGCCTCTCGCTCGTCACTGACGAGGTTCACGCACCGACGCCGGAACGCCAAGCCGGCGCATTGCGCGTGGCGATCGCCACGCAGGACATGAAGAACCTCAACGCCCATTTCGGGTCGGCCAGGCGCTTTGCTGTCTACGACGTGACGCGCGAGGAGTGGAATCTCGTGGAAGCCGTGGCCTTCGATGACGTTTCCGACGAGAGCGGGAAGCACCGAACCGAGGGCGATGACCGCATCACCCCGAAGGTGGAGGCGCTGAAGGGCTGCCATTTGCTGTTTTGTCTGGCGATCGGCGGACCTTCGGCAGCCAAACTTGTTTCCGCAAAGATCCATCCGATCAAAGTGCCGCAGCCCCAGACCATCCAAGAGGCGTTGTTGCGCACGCAGATGATGCTCAGGACGTGTCCTCCCCCTTGGCTGCGCAAGGTGCTGGCGCAGGCAGGTGTCGCTGAACAGAAACCCTCCTTCCAGGACGAGGACTGAATTGAGGAGTAGCCGAAATGTTTGAAGCCGCTGTTAGCCCTGCCGCCACCGAGGACGAGGCGGCCCTTGCCACCCCGTTCGTCAAATGCCTCGTGCGGTTGATCCGTGCCAATGATTCCCACGGGTCATGGGAAGGCAAATCGGACCCCGAGCTGCTGGGCGACTTCATCATCACCAGGGAACAGCGCCGTGCAATTCCAATCATCGGCGATCCCGATCCGGACGTGCTGTGGAGGCTCGATAAGTTCTACACCGCCGTCGGGCTTGCGATTGAGGAGCGCACGGGCCTGATGGCATCGCCGATGATGGAGATGAGCCATGAGGGCTTCGGGCGCGTGCTCTTCACAGCCGGGCGGTTGGTCGTTCTGTCAAAGACCCTGCGCGACGTCCACCGGTTCGGTTTCGAGACGTTCTGGAAGCTCGCCGCGGCCGGTACCAAACTGGCCGGCGATGCCACCGCAGCCATTGAGGCTCATCCCGAGGTGGCGCGGGCGTGATGCAACCGACTTTCGATCGAGGGGATCATGTCAGGTCTTGAGGACATGCGGTGGCCAGCCCTCTCAATTGAGGCGGTCCAGGCCGATATGGTTCTTGGGGTAGCGCTGATGAAGCCAGGGGTACTGATCTGTTCGCAAGATGCGGAGTTGTATCTGTACTACAGCCACATTCTGGGGGTGGATGGCTTCAGGATTGAACTGGCCAGAAGCGTGGAGGAAGCGCTGGCATTAGCCAGTGAACGGGAGCCGCAGGCCGTGGTGCTGGACTGCCAGCCGGCAAGCTCGACAGGGTCTACCATCTGTGCCCAGCTCAAGGCGGAGTTCCGGAACAGAGGCCTGCTGGTTATTGCGCTGATCGCGCCCGGCGCCGAAAACCAGCAGCTCGATCTCTTGAAGGCAGGTATTGACGAGAGCTTTGTGCGGCCCTTCACGCCGGCGATGCTGCTCGACTATCTACGCACGAAGCTGGCGCTACCGAAGCCGGGTTCAAACGGGATCGAAAATGGCAGCTGGCTCTGCTGCGGCAGCCTTGAGATGAAGCTCGATGCCCACCGAGTTCGCGGCAATGGCCACGACATCCACCTCGGACCTCTCGAATTCAACCTGCTGCGGCAATTTCTTGAGGCTCCCGGCAAGGTCTTCAGCCGAGACGAGCTGATCGACGCGGCCTGGCCGGACAATATCCATGTCGGTGAACGCACTGTCGACGTCCATATCAGCCGGATCAGAAAGGCGCTGAAGGCGGCCTCGCCAGGTAGCGTCATTCGTACTGTCAGGTCTGCCGGCTACTCGCTCGAGAAGCTGGACGACTGAATCGCGAACGGATGGTGTGCCACTCTCCGTCTTCGTTGGAAGGCAAGTCTTGCGGTTCGAAACGCGCTACGGGCCCGACATCTCAGGGGGAAGCAGTCAGATGGCCTTCAAGAAAATACTCAGTGTGACGGGAGCTGACCATTCCGATCAGGACGTCGCAATAGCTGCTCGCTTGTGCGCCGAGGTCGGCGCACATTTGTCCGTCCTGATTTTGTCGCCTCCGCCTCTCGTTATGTCGCCTCCGCCGCTAAGCGATGGCACCTCCGAGTGGCCTAGACAACGCGCGCACGCCATTGCCGCACTGGAACAACGGTACAGCCAAATCGAGAGATTTTCACAGGACGCGGCCAGTCTGGAAAAAATATCCAGGGAAATTCACAAACTGCTGAGAGCCACGTGGCGGTGCTATGATGTCGATGTTGTCAACTGCGATCAGGCCAGCGTCGGTGACGCAGTGCGAGCGCGGGCGCTCTGCAACGACCTGACAATCGTCGGCCCCGCACTTCTCAACGACATTAACGTCGGTCCCCTTGTTATCAACGGCAGCCTGTTCGACACCGGAAAGCCGGTGCTTGTCGTGCCGGAGGGCGCTGAGGCGACTCTGTCGCCACGGCGCGTGCTGGTCGGCTGGGATTCGCGAGTCGAGGCGTCCCGTTCGGTTCGCGAAGCGCTGCATCTGCTAGCCGGTGCTGAGGAAGTTCGTATTGCCCTCGTCGATCATGAGGCGACCTGCACCGGAAGCGGCGCCGAGCCGGGGGCCGACATCGCTACCTATCTCACTCGGCACGGTGCTCGGGTCTCGGTTGACCTGCTGGCGAGCGCCGGCAAACCGGTGGCCATGATACTCGCGCAGCACGCAATCGACACGTCTGCCAACATGATTGTCATGGGTGCCTATGGCAGTCGCCGACTGCGTGAGCGGCTCTTCGGTGGCGTGACGAGATGGATAGTTGGGAAGCCGCCATTGCCGCTGTTTTTGGCCCGCTGACGGATTCCAAAGCAGCACCGACGCTGTTCGAAGCTCTACTCACCCGGTCACTATCCTGATGCCAAGTCGGAGAAAGATCGCGGCAAACGTGCAAGCTTCGCGAAGCTTCTCGGAGCCAATCTGCACGCGCGCCCGAGAACATCCGCGCACGCCTCTGACGCGCGCGCGGGGGTGGTTCTGCTCGCCCGAGTTGGTCCGTGATGCTGAGACCAACGGCCGGGCAGAGGTATGGGCAGTCCTCACTGCAGCCACGAACAACGGCGCAGGTCGGCGTCAGGTCAAAGAGAGTCGTTCAGCGCGGCAGGCCGAGTTCGGACCCGTAGCGGCATCGTATGCGCGGAGATGACCGGCTTCGTCGTGAAGAACTCCTGCGTCGCCAGCCAGGAATTCAATCGCAAGCGGAAGAGGTAGGGCAGAGGCGATGCTCGGAGGGAGCGGCCCCTGCAATCGCAATGGCGTTCCGCTACCACCTGAGCGACCGATGATGACGAGCCTGGCGGCAGTCAACGCAGTCATGATGTCCATCTGCTCGTCCGTCAGCCCGAATATATGTCGGGTCGTCCGTGGCCACGCTTCTCTGGCGACGAAGCGCGTGATGCGTGTCCAAGACCTGACAGTGGCAGAAAACATGTCGCGTCCAATACAACCGGCTATCTTGGGCACCCGGAGGTTTTTTAAGTGTAATCCAGCGTTTACTGCGCGCTGAGCGCGTTGGCACGGTCTTTGCGACTTGAGAGTCAGCAACACTGAGTGAAGGCTGACTGCACGTAGATGCGCAAGACGAGCGATGCTCTCCCTTCCTTGAACCCTCGTGCCCCGTCTCAAAGGGGGAACAAGCTCGCGCATAAGGTCACCCAACCTTTGGCAACAGCTTTGGAGAGCAACGTGGTATTGCAGATGGGGGCACCGGCTCCTTCGATCAAAGTGGAGGACTGGCTGCGTGGCGAGCGCCTTGCGAACTTCCAGCCCGGCAAAGTCTATATCGTCGAATTTTGGGCAACTTGGTGCGAACTATGCATCGCGGAGATGCTCGATCTGATGCGGCTCCAGGAAAAATACATGAACGGCGGACTTGAGGTCGTCGGCGTCGCGGCTGATGAAGACACTCCAACGGCCACTGAGGCTCGAACCAAGTTGGACGCGTGGTTGACCGAAAAGTGCTCGCATCTGAACTTTCGGATCGCGTTCGACTACACAGGTGAAATGAAGAAGCCTTGGAGGGAACCCAGCTTTTCTGTTGGGATTCCGACCTCGTTCGTGGTCGACCGAGACGGCCACATCGCCTTTATCGGTCATCCGAGCCAACTCGATGAGGTTTTGCCGAAAGTGCTTAACGGCAGCTGGCGCATCAGCGATAAAGCTAAAGCCGCCGATACGGAGCGGATCGCCACAAGCGAACCCATAGCGCGCGAACAAGCGTTGAAGCAGCCGATCGATGACAGATTCTGGGCGGCGGTGAAGTTAGAAGATTGGAAGACGGCGCTCTGGGCGACCGAAGAGGGCATCGCCTTGATGCCCGACGACATCAATTTTCGCCTGGCTCATGCGCATCTGGTGCTTCACAAAATTCAAGACATGTGGACCGGCTTGCCCGTAATGCGCCAATTGGTTCGCGACGCGATCGACAAAAACTCCGAGGACTGGATGGTTTCGGCGCTAGACCAACTTTTCCACCCGGCTAATGACTATTCGCGCCTTCCCCCTGCCGAGCGCTTCGCGATGGGCAAGGAACTGTCCGAACACATTCTGGCACTGAATCCCCCGCAAGGCGACAGCCCTAAGTACCGGTCTTATCCGGCTGTCGCCCGGTACTATCACGATAACGGCAACAACGATCGCGCGATCGAGTTGGTCGAATTGACACTGAAGTCGCTGGACTGTCCGCAGCCTATCCCGGACGAACTGAGAGAGCACCTTCGGATTTGCTGCAGGCCCTGGCCAACTACAGAGGCGGGAAGGTTTGTAACGGCGCTCTCTGTGCGGCTCCGCAAAACAAGCTTCACGGAGGTGCCAAAGCGCGGCCGGGCGAGAAGAATACTTAAGAAGGGGGGTGGTCGGAATGTTTACTGGCCGGTTCATCGATTTACCTGGCGTGGCGGCGGCAAGCAGGCATGCAGCACAGGGCGGATCGGTTGCAGCAGGTTCGAGGTTCGTATCTTGCGATGACCTGCGGCCGCATCGCGGCGGAAGTGATGTTCGACGCGAATTCTGGCCGTGGTGGAAGACCTCACAGTCGAGGACGCGTCCAAGGTCGGCAACAGGAACGTCAATTGGGTGGAATCGGCCGCCCCGAGCCGGGCGTCGGCTGCGCAAGTCTGCCCGAAGTAGGCGTCTCCGAAAAAGGAAATGGTCCATCGAGGAAGAGGACTGCAATGAGGAGAATATGAAATTCCTGAAGCCGCGGTCAGCCCTGCTGTCAACGAGGACGAGGCGGCCCTTGACACCCCGTTCGTCAAATGCCTCGTGCGGCTGATCCGTGCTCAGGAGTCCTAAGGCTCATGGGACGGCAAATCGGACGCCGAGCTGCTGGCCGACTTCATCGTCACCAGAAAACAGCGCCGCGCGATCCCCATCATCGGCGATCCCGAGCCGGACGTGCTGTGGAGGCTCGACATATTACACCGCTGCCGGGCTCGCGATCGAGGAGCGCTCCGGCCCGATGACACCGCCAATCATTGAGATGAAACCCATGGGGGCTTCGGACGATTGCTTGTCACGGCCGGGCGGTTGGTCGCTCTGTCGAGACATCCACCGGTTCGGCTTCGAGACGTTCAGGAAGCTCGCTGAGGCCGGTACGAAACTGGTCGACGATGCGACAGCAGCCATTGAAGCCTATCCCGGCGTGGCGCCGGCGTGATGAAACCGATTTCGAGGAAGGATCTATGTCAAACCTAGATGAGATGGGGAAGAAAGTCCGTAAGCTTCAGCTGCGCGCGGGTATTGCCAAGATGAAATTGCGCGACCTTGCAGAGGATCTCCCGGGAAAATGGACGGAGATAGAGGAAGTTGCCGAGGAAACGTCGGCAGTTTTTGCCGAGTTGGATCGTGCCAAGAGAGAGCTCGCTGCAATGAAGAAGTTATGATGACGAGCACATTCACCACCCGCGACGGCTCCGGATGGGTGCCGGAATATCTCACCGCTATAGACGGCACGACCTGCATCGGCTGCGGCCGCTGTTTCAAAGTCTGCTCGCGCGAGGTCATGCATCTTTACGGCGTCGATGACGCGGGTGAAATCCTCGGCGCCTCCGACGACGAGGATGACGATTTCGACGGCGAGCTCAATCGCATGATCATGGTCGTCGACCATGCCGGCCGCTGCATTGGCTGTGGAGCCTGCGGCCGCGTCTGCCCGAAGAACTGCCAGACCCATGTTGCGGCCGACCAGGTCGCAGCATGATCTGAGGAGACAAAACCAGGAGAACGGCGTGCCCTTTAGAATCTTTTGTCGCGTCCTGGGGCTGGTGCTGTGCAGCACCGCACTGACTGTCTACTTCGCTTCTCATTCCATCGGCACAGTGGTCGTCACGACGCTGACATGTTCGCTGCTCCTTCAGCTGGCGTATTTCGCAAGCGTGCTCTTTCTGATCTGGCGGTCTGGCTGCGTTAGCCGAGCTGGCCAAAGGGCTGAGCATTTCGACAGTTGCAAGGAAGTTGGATCCGAGCCGCCAGACCTTGATGAGGTGCCGAATGAATCCGCAGATTTGCTCCAGCGCGATCAAATGCTGGCCATATCTCTGCTGCTGTCTTGAGGCGCCATGACAAGATCAGTGCTCAATTTGGCGCCACTTTGGACCAACCATAAACATTGAGCAGATATTAGAACGAATACGGTGATTGAGAGTCGATGGTGACCGCAATCCGATCATTCTAGTTAATCCAGGAGATGCAGTTCTTGAATGCCATACGCATTGGTAGCCTCTCGCAGCACGTCGGCGTGCGGTCGCAATTCTCAATGACGAACAAGGCGCTGGAAATGGTAATGGGACTCTTCTGGCGCCGGATAACGCAGACGAGGTCAAATCAAAGATGCCTCTAGAATGACAGTGAATGGCTAATTCAGCTCAATCGCGTGTTGCCGAAGAGAAAATGCTGGAAAACTTCGAACGCTATCCGCTCACCTTTCGACCCACGCCCATCGAGAAGCTCGACCGCCTCTCCAAGCATCCGGGGGCAAGATGGAAATCTACGCCAAGCGAGGACTGCAACTCCGGTCTGGCGTTCGGCGGAAACAAGCTCCGCAAGCTCGAATACATCATTCCCGACGCGATCGCGTCAGATGCCGATACGCTCGTCACCGTCGGCCGTGTGCAGTCCAACCATACGCGCATGGTCGCCGCGGTCGCCGCCAAGATCGGCATGAAATGTCTACTGGTTCAAGAGAGCTGGGTACCCCCATGAGGATGCCGTCTACGACCGGGTCGGCAATATTCTCCTGAGCGGCATCATGGGTGCAGAGGTGTGCCTGGTCGACCAGGGATGCGATACCGGCATCCGCCGCAGTTGGGAACAGGCGCTCTACGAGATAAAAGGCAAGGGGCGGCAGACCCTGTGGAGTGCTCCCCGTTTCACCGGACAGTCGGCTTAGGTTGAGATAGCCCTGATGAACTGCCGAGGGGAAGCCATCTTGAGCGCGGAGTGTGGATGGATTTCGTTATAATCGTCGATCCATCCGTCGATCTGCCGGAGTGCGGTTTCGGCATCCGGAAGGGGTGAGATGCGGACGTAGTCCCGCTTGAGGGTTTTGACGAAGGCTTCTGACATGCCGTTGACTGGGGCTGGCGACGGGTGTGAAGCACGGCACAAGGTTCAGGGCCTGGGCGAACAGTCTCGTGTCCCTTGCGGTGTAGGCCGAGCCGTTGTCGGAAAGGTGCTCGATGGCGTGTGGCGCCCGGGTTGCGCCGAAGCGTTTCTCGACGGCCTCCAGCATCATATCGCGGACATCGGAGCCGGATATTCCGGCGTTGGCGACAGCCGCCCAGGCGATGATCTCCCTGTCGAAGGCATCTATGATGAAGGCGAGCCGGATCAGCTCGCCTTCCAGCAGGCAAACTCCAAACCGTCGGAGCACCAGCACAGGTTCGAGCGCATGACCATGACCTTGCCATCATGGACACGGCCCTTGCGAACGGCGGTGTGTTTCTCCACGAGCATGGCGTAGTTGCCCATGATGCGGTGGATACGCTTGGCGTTGACGGGCGCCTGATCGGCGGCTCGCCTTTCCCGGTTGAGAAGGGCGGCGATCCGCCGATAGCCATAGGTCGGTCGTGCATCGACCAGCCTGCGAATGGCTGACAGCAATTCAGCATCCTCGGCCTTGCGATAGGGACCACGCGGCTTCGACTTGCCCTTCAGTCGTTCGGCCAAATTGGCGCGGGAAACACCCAGAGTGTCGGCCACCGTCTTCATCGGGAACCGTCCTTCGGCAACAAGATCGGCCGCGAGATCTGTTTTTTTGAGTGAGCTTTCGAGAGGGCCTCGCGCAGAATCTCGACTTCCAGCGTCTTGCGGCCAAGCATGCGGTCGTCGGTCATCGGTGGTCCTTCCGAAATGGGTTGGCGTCAACAACCAAACCCTACCGGAAAGCGCCGATGACCACCGAAACGCCGCTCACTCGCTACAGCGCTACTAACGGCGCGCTCGCGAGCGGCTTCGTAACCGCCGAGCTACACCACCTGATGGACACGACCCAGCGTTCGACGAGGCGCGGCTCTCGTGGAGAGTCTTCGGCCCTGCGCGCGGATGGCCGAGGTGGCACGCAGGCACGGGGCCCGCCGCTGCCAGGTCTATGACTGGCCCGAGCGGCCTAATCGGAAGGCACGGCTCGCGTTGCCTTAAGGCATGGCCTCGGCCACCGGCTTTGCGGCGCTTGCGATGGAAGAGCCGGCGCGGAACCACGCGGCGGAGGCTTGCATCGAGAGCGTCTTGGGCGACGCCGTGATCTGGGCGGGGCATGACGTCGATGCCGGGCATCTGTCGCGGATGATCCGCGATGTACGTGGGGGCCCAACGATCCCGCCGGACTGCCAGATACCAGCGTATGCAAAGCAGGATCACTGAATGCTCAAACCGGTGTCCCTTGAACGTCGCCAACTCGCTGAGACGTTCCATACGGCGCCGCCGGCAATCAGGGGTGCAACAGATACTACAAGTAATTTCATAGAATCTTTGCAACCGCAAATCACTGCCAATGGTACGTTCACCCCAAAGTCTGAGGCCAAACAGTTAGGCACCTAGGTACTTGAAAGTATCCAAATGAAAAACGACCCGCACTCCGATGATCCAAGTCTCATCTCCTGGCAGCAAATCGAATGACAGCGCACGTTTTTGGGGAAGTGATATGCCGATCCAGCATTACACCTATTCCATCGACCCTGCAGGAAGCAGGGGGAGCGTCACGACTACAGAATTTCTAGAAGCCGCCGCCGATGCAGTTTGGATGCCATACATGTGCCACCAGACGTTCGGAGGCACGGCTGAGCTTATCGCCGAGGATGGACAACAGCCAGGAATTCATTATGGCGAGGCTCTTTGTTGCGGCACATTCGGCGAGCTGCTCCAAGGCCAGTTGCCGACCGGCTCCCTTCCCGGCGATCCTCACTTCTTGGTCACGATGCCCATCGCGGTCTTTGCGCGAGCTCACTTTATGCCGATTGCAGGCACACGATCCGTAACCGTTTATCCACCACATAAACTCAAGGCAAAACGACTAGCTGAGAATCTCGTGATTGCTCTCGGTGTCTCAGGAGGAAGCCTCCTTTTGCAATCCGAGCTCCCCGAAGGCAAAGGGCTGGCGAGTTCGTCTGCGGATCTTGTTGCGGCTGCACGGTCAATCGCCTGCTGCTTCAAGCGGAGAGTCCGGACATCATTGATTGAGAAGCTAATGGCGGAGATAGAGCCATCCGACGGGGTGATGTACCCAGGAGTGGTCGCATATCAGCAGCGAGCATGTAGCCTTCTCTCCTTCCTAGGTCAAATGCCGCCGCTTGCAATCGTTGGTATCGATGAAAGAGGGACCATCGAAACCGTCGACTATGATCAACGGCGAGGTGAAATCCCCACCAGTCGCAGAGCAGAATATCACCAATTACTCGACCGCGCACGGATAGCAATTCCGCGGGGGGACACGGCCACGATAGGCAGAATAGCTATGGCCAGCGCGCTCCTGCATCAGGAGCGGGCTCCAAAGGAGCATCTAAACCCGACGCTGAAAGCATCCGAGGCCGTTGACGCTCTCGGGGTCATAGTCGCGCACAGCGGCACAATGATTGGAATCCTGCTTGATCGAATGGCGTCTGACTTTCCACGAAAGCTTAGGTCCGTGCTGGCGCATGTATCGCCGCACGACAACTCGCCAAAAATATATCTGACCCTGTGACTGGCCGCCGGTGAGGTAAGCCATATGGACGCTGTTCGCAAACGTCTGCCATTCTCCAGCTATTCCGATGCCTATGTTCTCCCCAGCATTATTAGGTGTGAGACAAACCTCTATGTAGCGCAGTTCGCGTTCATGAAGCTTCTCCCTGCCAAGTACATCATTGAGCAGGCCCTGGCTCGAGGGACTTTGACGCACGGCATGAAAGTTCTCGAGACCTCGAGCGGAACCTTCGCACTGGGTTTGGCCGTAGTTTGCCGGGAACGTGGATTCCAGCTTGAAATCTTCACGGACCCCGTGATGGACAAAGGCCTCGAAAACAGGTTGATCTCCTTGGGGGCCAAAGCCTTCATAATAACTGAAAAGGCGAAGCAGGGTGGTTATCAAACAAGCCGCCTCGACGCATTACATGCCAGGATGAGACAGTTGGGCCGCTCCTGTTTCTGGCCCCGGCAATACGAAACACCCGACAACCCCGCAGCCTATAAGCTCTTCGCCGATCAGATATCGGAGATGTTGGACGCCGACGTAACGTTGGTCGGTTCTGTGGGATCAGGCGGCTCTACTTGCGGAACGATCGAGCGCCTCCGCCAAAAAGCCCCTGGCGCGCGCCTTATTGGAGTGGACACTTTCAATAGCGTCATTTTTGGCCAACAGGATGGCGAACGGAAACTGCGGGGGCTGGGGAACAGTCTTGTCCCCAAGAACGTGAGGCATGAACTATATGACGAGGTGCATCTCGTCTCGGCTCCGCTCGCATTTGCTGCAACGCGAACCCTCCACGAGCGGTACGCCGTTTTCGCCGGTCCGACCTCCGGAGCAAGCTACATCGTCGGGTGTTGGCGCGCTCGACAGTATCCAGGAGAGACCGTAGTCGTCATATGTCCTGATGAAGGCCACCGCTACGTCGAAGCCGTTTACGACCACGGGTGGCTTAAGCAGAACGGATGTCTACATGCAGGTGTTCTGCTGGACGAGCCGGCAACCGAAAATCACCCTTCGACCGCTCTCCCGCCATGGAACCGATATCTCTGGAAGCGGAGAAGCCGGGAAGCTGTCCTAAACGTTCTGGAGGACGCGTCATGATGAACCGAGGTAGCTTCCTTTTCGTGGAAAGCAACACGACGGGCACTGGCGAACTGTTGATAAACCGGGCCCGACTCCTAGGCTTTGAGCCCTACCTCGTCACGCGCGATCCTGCGCGCTATCCATCTCTTAAGGACTCGGTCGCCCAAGTGATCGAAGCTGAGACCCGCAGCCCGGATGAACTCATCGGGGTCGCCGCCAAATTAGGCAGGCTGGCAGGTATATACTCGTCGTCGGATTATTTTGTGGAAGCAGCGTCACGTGTCGCGACGGCGATGGGGCTACCAGCAGCGAATTCGGAGGCCATCGCCACATGCCGCAACAAATGGAAGCAGGCGGCCGAATTGCGGCGACAATCAATCAGGGTCCCTGAAACTCGGCTGGCCACTTCCGCCAGCGACGTCGAGAATATACTTGCCCAAGCCACTCTGCCGGTGGTCGTCAAGCCAGTGTCCGGCAGTGGTAGTAGCGGCGTGAGGTTGTGCGACAGTGCCGCAGCCGCCATCAAGGCGTTCGAGAGTGCAAGGGGTGCACTGCTCGATCAAGTGGATCTGCCCAGTCCCGACATCCTCATCCAGCAATATGTCGAGGGTAAGGAATACTCTGCAGAGATAATTGCGTACGATGGGACGCTGCATTGTCTTGGAATTCTTGCCAAGCACAAAGGGCCGGCTCCCTGCTTCGTCGAGGTAGGGCACGACTTCCCGGCCCCGCTACCGGAGCCATCCCTCAAGGAATTGGCTTCTTTTGCCGCAGGCGCGGTGTCGGCCCTGGGCCTGAATTTCGGACCGGCTCATGTGGAGTTCGTGATAACGGAGTCGGGCCCCGTCATCATCGAGGTCAATCCCAGGCTGGCTGGAGGAATGATTCCAGTGATGCTCTCCCACGCCCTGGGAACGTCAATCCTTGACATGGTGATTAGACTTTACGCGGGAGAAGGGTTCACGCCTCCACGCGCGAGCGCAAGGGCGGGAGCCATCCGCTTCCGACTTGCTCACACGTCCGGCAAGCTCAAACGCCTCAGCTTTTCTCGAAATCCAGACCCGACCGTGCCCGAGGCGGGGCTACTGAAATCTGAGGGAGGCGACGTTCAAATAAAGGGCGACTTCAGAGACAGAGTAGCCTATGCGGTCGCCGTCGCTGATGAACTCGATGCCGCCGCCGCGGCAGCTGATCGGATGATCGATTCCATTGTGATCGATATCGAGACGGCCGCTGGCGAATCGGACAAGCAAGACCCTGGGTCGAGCGAGGGCAGGTGGACCCTGCATCCCGAAGCGATGAAGTTGCTCGCCCCGCCTATAGATATCTCGCGCGATGGCCGCCTTCTGCAGCACCAGGCGGCCGTAGACGAAGCACATCTGGTCATGCTGGCAGACCAGGGCTTGGTCAGCCAGGCAGCCGCTGCCGATCTCCTCAAGCACATCTTGAACCTTCAGGACGAGGGCTTTCAGTCTTTGGAGGGCCGCGAGGCTCCGCGTGGGCTCTATCTTGCTTATGAGGCCGAACTTGCCACCAGAGCTGGCCCGGAAAAGGCCGGCTGGCTGCACCTTGCGAGATCCCGTAACGACTTGAACGCGACCATTTCTCTTCTGGTCCTTCGGGAAGCCGCGTCTTCCATCTCTCAACAGATAGGAATTGCACAAGGTGCCCTGCTTCAGCGAGTGGAGGAAGCATCGAGCCTTGTGGCTCCGTTGTACAGTCAGTACCAGATCGCACTCCCCGGATCGCCAGGGCACTATCTGCTTGGCGTCTTTTTCGCTCTGGGGCGCGAGCGCCAGCGCCTCCATAGCCTTCTGGAAGACATCAGGAACTGCCCTATGGGAGCTGGTGCCGGCGGAGGCACCAGTATGCCGATTGATCCTTCGAAAACCGCAAGTCTTCTAGGATTTGAAGAGCCGTCGTTCAACTCTCTTGATGCGGTCGCGAGCCGCGACCATCACCTGCACGGGCTTTCAATCTTTGCTAGCATCTCAACCTTGCTCAGTCGTGTGGCCCAGGATCTGCAGGTCTGGACAACACGCGAGTTCGCTCTCATCGATGTTCCCCGAAATCTTGCCGGCGGCTCTTCCATGCTGCCGCAAAAGAAGAACCCGTTCCTGCTTGAACACATCAAGGGGTCGGCAAGCACCGTAATTGGCGCATACGTCTCTGCGGCAACGGCTACCTGCAAAGCGCCTTTCAGCAACTCGATTGAAGTAAGCAACTACGGCTGCTCTCCTCTCAGGCTTTCAGAGGAGGCCCTGCAGAGGGCCATCATCCTCACATCGCTTATCGTGAAGTACATGTCGTTCAACGTGAGGTCGATCCGCGATCATCTCGAAGACGGGTCATCAATGACGGCCATCGCCGCCGAACGGATGGCGTCGCGAGGCATCCCTTTCAGGGAGGCCCACACACAAATTGGCGAGATCGCCCAGCGCCTGTCTCAGGATAGCTGCGCCACACAGCGCCGAAGCAAGCTTGCCAGCCAACTCGCTGGCGTGTTCCCGGCGAGTCTTGAAGAGTGCAGGGATGCTCTGCAGTTCGGAGGAGGACCCGGAAGACGATCAACCGATGACCAGCTTTCCGTAGCAAAAACGCATTTTCGGGACATGGAGCTGAAATGCGCCGAGATATCGGAACGCTGGGCGCACGCCGAGGTGCACTGCAAAGGGAGGGTGAAAGAACTGATAGGCGCTAAACCACCTGGAAGATCGGATAGAGCTATGGCGGAAACTGGGTGATGACGGTTTGAGGAGAGCGGCGTATCGAGGCGGGTGATGAAGCCTGCCAGAACCTCTCAAGGAGAGCGATACGCCATGAATGAGACTACCAATGTCTTGCGTCTTCGTCAGCCTGACGAGTTTGATGATCCCCTGACGGATGTGCTTCGCACCGGGGCGCGCAAATTGCTGGCGCAGGCGATTGAGATCGAGGCCGAGACGTTTCTTGCCGAGATGCGGGATCTCAAGTTCAAGCTTGCCGATGGCCGTGACCGGATTGTCCGCCATGGTCACGGCCCGGAGCGGAGCATCCAGACGGGCATCGGTCCGGTGCAAGTCAGCCGGGTGAAGATCCGGGATCGCGGCGCGAATGGCGAGGTTGATCGGGTCCGGTTCGCCTCATCGATCCTGCCGAAATGGGCGCGTCGGACGCGAAGTCTGGATGCGTTGCTTCCCGTTCTCTACCTGCGCGGTGTTTCGACGGGCGATTTTCAGGAAGCGCTGAGTGCGCTTGTGGGCAAGGACGCGCCGAACCTTTCACCCTCGGTGATCACGCGGCTGACGGCGGAGTGGAACGCCGATTACGAGCGTTGGCAAAAGCGCGATCTTTCGGCGCGCCGCTATGTCTATGTGTGGGCGGACGGGGTCTACCTGCAGGCGCGGATGGAAGACCAAGCCGAATGCATGCTGGTCCTGATCGGCGCCACGCCCGAGGGCAAAAAGGAACTCGTCGGTTTCCAGACCGGCGTTCGCGAGAGTGCGCAAAGCTGGCGCGAGCTGCTGGTCGACGTGAAGCGGCGTGGCCTGAAGATCGCGCCCGATATTGCCGTCGGCGATGGCGCGCTTGGCTTCTGGAAGGCGCTCGACGAGGTCTTTCCCGGCACCAGGCACCAACGCTGCTGGGTGCACAAGACCGCCAACGTCCTGAACAAGGTGCCGCTCTCGGTGCAGGCCGACATGAAGACGGATTTGCGCGAGATTTACGGCGCGCCGACACGCTCAGCAGCCGAAATGGCGATCGATGTGTTCGCCGAGAAATACGGCGCGAAGTACAACAAGGCGGTCGACTGCCTGAAGAAGGATCGCGAGACGTTGCTGGCGTTCTACGATTTCCCCGCCGAACACTGGGATCATCTGCGAACGTCGAGAGCCTCTTTGCCACCGTTCGCCACCGAACGGTGCGCACAAAGGGATCCCTGTCGTCGAAGACCGCCAGGCTGATGGTCTTCAAGCTCGTCATGGCCGCCGCCAAATCCTGGCGTCGATTGAAGGGTCAAAATCAGTTGCCGAAACTGCTCGCAGGTGCCAGGTTCCAGGATGGATCAGCAGTCATCGAAATGAAGCCGCAAAGCGCGGCTTGATCAACCCCCGTCACCCAAAATCCATCATAGCTCGATCGGATATAGGGACAAGGTGATCAACGAGGAGGCACAGTATTCAATTTGGTGTGCGAACCAGTAAGCGCCGTTCGGCTGGCGCTCTGTCGGGCTTCGTCGGGTCAAAAAACTTGCCTCGATCATTTGAAGAGATGGATCGACACGATGCTTTCGGGCCAGCTACTACTCCCGCTCTGATTATAACAGTCGCGTCACCTTCCACTTTCACCAAATCGCAACCAACCGACGTTGCCCGGCTCGGCCTTGTCGACCAGATGGTGAGGCGTATGAGGTTGGGCATGCAGTTGATGTTTCAAAACGCGCGACGCATCGCTGATGTCCGCGAAAACCGTCACGCTCAATCGCCTCGCCGTTTATCTCGGGATCAAGGTGTGCGAACAGAAGGGAATTGTGCAGGTTCATTGCGTGTGGCGCGATGATATCTCCATCGCCACAACGGTTTCGAACCCTCCGGCCGAGTGATTGACGATAAATGGCTCGATTCGCCTCGATTTAATCCAAGGTACGCTCCATTATTTATCGCCTGTCATGTTGGTAAGGGGGAGCGCTACAATAAGCGGAAAAAATATCAGTGTTAAAAGGATATTCTAGAATATTCATGAATTCTTCACACCCGCAAATAACTGACACTGGTACGATCACCCTCAGAGTCATGGCAAGGTTGGCTAAAGAAGCGCGACCGATGTAGGTTTAGGCCGCCACATTGATCTTACTGAGGAAAACGCTAATGGCAAGAAGACGAGCGCTCATCCTGATTGAAGGTCATAACACTAGTGGTCTGCCATATGTGCAGGCGGCTAACCGCCTCGGACTTCACGCAGTTAACTTGGTGTCAGATCCAGGCTGCTACGACTATCTTGCGGCGGAACAGGTTAATGCAATCCGTGTCGACAGAAATGACCTCGATTCACTGATCCGCGAATGTTCGGGGCTACGTGCGACCTATGACATTGCCGGCATTACTGGATTTGCGGACTTCGACGAGTCCACGTCTGCCACAGTTGCAAAACTCTGCCGGCACTTCGATTTGCCGGGACCGGACCCCGTGTCTATTGAACGATCCTGCGATAAACTGACTCAACGTCAGCTCCTCGCCCACTCCGGTGTTCCAGTGCCAGCTTATCGCTTAGTAGCGGATGCGGCGGAGGCGGAAAGCTGTGCTGCGCAGATCGGGCTGCCGGTGATTGTCAAGCCGACCGTTGGCAGCGGCAGCAGTGGTGTCCGATTGTGCTGCGACGTCGATGAGCTAGTCGAACATGTTACACATCTGTTGGGCGGGAAGCACGTATGGCGATCTTCGCCGAAAATACTGGTTGAAGAGTTCGCACAAGGCCCCTTCTATAGCGTCGAGATCATGGAAAATCAGGTCGTTGGGATTGTCGCCGCTGACTTCGGCGCACCACCGCATTTCGTGTTCCGGCAGACGAACTTTCCGGCTCCGCTGAGTGCTGATGCATATAAACGTATTTCCGACGTTTCGTTGAGCTGTTTGCGAGCTCTGGGCCTTAACTGGGGGCCAACGAACATAGAACTTCGGTGGACGAAGCATGGCCCGATCGTCATCGAAGTCAATCCGCGCCTTGCTGGCGCGCTTGAGCCGCAATTGGTCCGTCTGGCTTACGGTATTGACCTCATCACGGAGCACCTCAAGCTCGTTATCGGGCAGGAATGCGATTTACGCAGAAGGCATTCGCGGTCTGCCGCTGCGCGATTCTTAATTCCTGATCACGAAGGCACCCTTGATTGGATCAAAGGCGACGATCGGGCTGCTGCTGTATCGGGTGTTATGGAGATCAAATTGTATGTTCAACCCATGATGCCGATCGTCAGAAGGGGCGATTACCGAGACTGCATTGGACATATCCTCGCGGTTTCACCCAGTCTTGCCCAGACGGAAACGATACTTCAGCGTGCCGCCGGTTTAATTCACTGGTCGATAACCCCCAAGCTTGTCGAACAGTAACAGTCATCCACCGTTAGCCGCAGCGCCTCGAGGCAAGCCGCGGCGAAACGATAAGTGGCGATTGTCGTTAAGGAATAATGAGACCTGTGCGCGGGTGGCTGGACCGGCGCATTGATCTGTGATTCCCTCGATCACGTCGGCGCATAGGTCAGGAAAAGTTCGGTTTCGCCGTTGATGGCGGCCGACATTCGTCTTTGGACGAGCTTGCCAGACAGATTGACTGGGCGTCGATCGAGCGCCACCTGGCCGTGATTCCTGCGCGGCCAAGGGCGAGCCCGCCTGGCCGCCAACGGCCTTGTTCAAGGCGATGCTGCTGTCGATCTGATACGATCTGTCGGACGTGAAGCTTGCCGAGGCGTTGGACGACAGAGGATCGTTCCGGCGGTTCTGCGGGTTCTCGGCTTGGGAGCCTACACCAGAGCGGACGGCTTTCGTGCGTTTTCGAAAAGCCCTTGCGGCCATGGTCTGGACAGGACTCTGTTCGACGAGATCACCCGCCAGCTCAAGGCCAAAGCGATCCGGGTTAAGACTGGCACGCTTGTCGATGCGACAATGCCTCGGGCAGTGAGAATGATGACGAAGGCCATTGGGTCAGCATAAGGGCCGACCAGCAGTCCATGGCTTCAAAGCCCATGTGGGTGCCGACGCCGATACTGCTTTGGTCGAGGAGATTGCGATCACGCCCGCCAACATTAACGACGGCAGATCCCGGCGAGGTGTTTGCCGACAGCGCCTATCGAGGCAATCATTTCGGCGACGCAGTGCGGGCAAAGGGCGGGACCCCTCGTGTGTCGCCACCGGCATGTGGGGTCGGGACGAAGCCGAAATACGGGCACGTCTTGAGGCTTGGAACCAACCGATCCACCGCATTCGTGGTCGCATCGAGAAAATCTTCGGCACATGGAAACGAAGCTATGGTCTTCGCCGGATGCGATGGCGAGGGCTTGCCAAGGCAGGCGTTCAAATTCGCCTCACTGCCATCGCCTACGATATGAAACGTAGTTTGAAGGTCATCGCTATGGCTGGATAGCGGGTAAAAACACCGCTGGCGCTCCCACAAGAACGCCGAAAGCCACAGCCAACGACATTGGCCTTGATATCTTCCCGCCCATGTCCTGATCTGCCGACAAAACCAACAAATCAATGCAATGCGCGTCCCGCACACAGGTCTCACGACGGTCTTGGCTGCTGACTCTTTTGTGATTTTGGCAGATTTGCGCGCGGGAATTCCCTGTTGCCGAAGGAGATTCGGCGATTGGATCGGCGGTGAAAGTTGCGGACGGACCTTTTGTGAACGGTCGTCAGGAAGTGCGCATAAATGGTGCCAGCAGGGAGATACAGGGTTCCGCGGGATCGCATAGGGGACCTCGCCCCCGCAGCGCAGCGTAGCGCGGACCGCGCGTAGCGAAGCTGCGGGGGCGGGGTCCGGGAAAATTTTTCGCCGATGCTTTTTCGGTGAAGCGCGTGGGGCGCTGGCGGAGCCGCAGCGCGTGCTTTAATCTTTTCCCAGGTCGTTAAAGCAGGCGCGGCGCCGACCCAACCTTGCAAGTTTACCCGGCGCCGCACCCTACACCGTGCGGAACACGAATGCCGGGCTATTATGGCGCAGATGACACCTCGCGTCCACGTCATGGACACCGCCACAGGGTGGCAGAAGAGGATACCGGGCGCTTCTTCCTTGTTGCCGGGCTCAAACACTGATCTAGATGTTGCGACCGTGGACAGATCTATTGTGCCGGTGGTTGCGCGTGTGTTGCGCGTGCCGAGCGGCGACGGGATGTTGCCAGGCGTGTCAATGACCACGGAATCGGGACCCTGTTGTTTCGCGCAAAAGGTGGACGAAAATCACCCCTCAAACAGGGTCCTCATTCCATGAAAAATCACAGCCGCTCAGAACGGTCACTCCTTGCACTCTGCCGTCATCGGACTGAACCGACTGCTCGAGCACTACGGAGCCAATGAGCTTCAGGCCGGGATCCTGGAGGTCCTGGCACTCGAAGGGCCAGCGCCCCATCCCAACGCTGTGCAGTTGATCCTTGAGCGCCGACGTGAACGGCGGCGCCAACCCCCGTTGCTGCATGTCGCGCTGCCTCAGCATGTGCAGGACAAGGACAGTCCCGTCAGGCCCGCCCGCCTAGGCTAGGCTAGGCTAGACCTCTACGACCAACTCAAGGAAACCCCCGATGACCACTCCTGATCCGCAAGACGGGCGTGACCGCGCCGCGCGCCTGCATCTGCACGGGCTTGTGGCCCACTGGCAGGACGCCACTCAAGCCGGATGGGCGCTTACGCTCCTCGACTGGGAAGAGGACGAGCGCGCCAGGCGCAGTCAAGACCGGCGGTTGAAGGACGCCAAGATCGGTCGGTTCAAGCCGCTCTGCGACTTCGACTGGTCCTTTCCGACCCGATGCGACCGACAGGCCATCGAGGCTCTGATGAGGCTCGCCTTTATCGCGACGCCGGCAACGCCGTCCTTATCGGACCCAACGGCGTCGGCAAGTCAACATTCGCCCGGAACAATCGCCTACCATGCTGTCCTGAATGGCCACAACGCCCTGTTTACACGCGCCGGACAGCTTCTCGGTGATCTGGCCGCCATCGACAGTGCCTCCGCCCTGCGCCGGCGTCTGGCACATTACGCCGCCCCCACGCTTCTCGTAATCGACGAGGTCGGATACCTGTCCTATACCAACCGCCACGCCGACCTGCTGTTCGAGCTCATCAGCCGACGCTATGAGACCAAGAGCACTCTCGTCACCACAAATCGAAACTTCGCCGACTGGCACGAGGTCTTTCCCAACGCAGCCTGCGTCGTGTCCATGGTCGATCGTCTCGTCCACAATGCCGAGGTGATCGCCATCGAAGGCCAATCCTACCGTCTCAAAGACGCCCGAACGCTCCGAACAGCGCGCCGTCCAAAGAAGGCCGGCAAAGCCATGACAGCACCTGCAAAACCAGGCTTGCCGCTCTTCTTCCCGCTAGACATCCCAACGCCATGGACACCCGACCAGGCGCTCGCCGTCTTCGAGCTCCTCACCGAGCTGCGCGACAAGATCTGGTCATGCTACGCCATCGACATCCAGCAGGAGATCCAGAGCCAACAGGCCCCAACTGACTAAACCCAATCAGCAGCCCCTACCTCTCTCACAGGAAACCCCAAACGCAAGCGCGAATTTCCCCGCACCTTTTGCTGTTGAGTGCTCTGATGCATGCAGGTGTCCACCAAAATAGGTGGACACCAGGTGATGGACGAAGATGAGCAGAAACTGCGGGTGAGGCTTGTCGGTAGGGACGGGCGACGCCGATACGACCCCGCATCGAAGGACCGTCTTGTCTTGGCCTGCCTTGAGCCTGGCGTGTCGGTATCGAGGCTTGCGCTCGAACATGGGGTCAATGCGAACCTTCTTCGGAAGTGGATAAAGAGGCGCGCGGAGACCCAGTCCCTCCCACAGCCCCCACCATCGGCGTTCATCCCGGTTCAGATTGAAAGCACTTCCGATCGGGCCTTGCTGCGACAGAGCAGCATGGCTGCGGTGGATTTGCCGGGGACTTGCGATGGGGCACGTAGGTCGGCATCGAAAAGGACAGCGCCTTTTTCCTCTCCAGCCAAGGTGAGCGCGTCGCTGCCGAACGGCGTGACGTTGACGCTGGAATGCGGTGATGTGGATGCGTTGGCAGCGGTAATCGGAGCGCTGGGTCATGTTCACACTGGGCGGACGGGCTTGCCGGCGAGCGAAGGGGCGACGGGAAAGAAGCGCGGCCGCAGGGCCTTGCCGGAAAACCTGCCGCGCGAGCGTGTTGAGTATGACCTTCCCGACGCCCAGAAGACTTGTCCTTGCTGCCGTCACCAGATGCATCGCATGGGCGAGGCCGTTACCGAGCAACTTCATATCGAGGTGAAGGCGAAGGTTCTGCAGAATGTGCGGTTCAAGTATGCTTGCCGTCATTGCGACCGTACCGGCATCAACACGCCGGTCGTGACCGCGCCGATGCCCGCGCAACCCTTGCCGGGCAGCATCGCCACGGCCTCGACGCTGGCCTTCGCGCTCGTTCACAAATACGTCGACGGCACACCGCTCTACCGCCTGGCGCAGGCCTTCGAGCGCGCAGGGCGTTCCTGTCAGCCGTGGCGCTCTGGGTCACTGGGTGATCGGCTCGAGCGAAAAGCATCTCGCCCGCATCTATGAGGTCTGAAGCTGCGGCTCAGATCGCAGCCCCTCATCCATGGCGACGAGACCACGGTCCAGGTGCTGAAGGAAATGGACAGAGAGGCCACCAGCACCTCGTACATGTGGGCATACCGGAGCGGCCACGACAGTGACGAGCCGATCGTGCTGCTCGATTATCAGCCGGGTCGCGGCCAGATACACCCGCAGACCTTCTTGGGCGACTACCGCGGCATCGTGATGAGCGACGGTATCCGCCTGGCGCACGCTGGAAGGAGCAACGCATCTTGGCTGCATGGCCCATTCGAGGCGGCGCTTCGTCGATGCCCTAAAGGCGAGGAAGAAAGGCGGCGGCCCGCCGGAACAGGCGCTCCGGTTCTTCGAACAGCTCTATCGGGTTGAAAGGCAGGCGCGGAACGAAATCCCCGATGACGGCGAAACGCGGGATGACTGCATTCGCCGCTTCCGCCAGCAACATAGTGTCCCGATCCTCCAGGCTCTCAAGGCATGGCTCGACGACATCGCCCTAAAAGTCTTGCCGGACAGCAAGCTCGGCGACGCCGTCTCCTACACCCTGAACCAATGGGGATATCTGACGCGTTACACCGAGGACCGATCGACAACAATCTTCTCGAGCGTGACATCAGAATCTTTGCCACTGGCCGGAAAAGTTGGCTGTTCAGCGATACCGTCGACGGAGCCAGGGCCAGCGCCGTCATCTACAGCCTGACGTTGACCTGCCGCGCCTGTGGCGTCGAGCCGTTAGCGTGGCTGCGCCACGTCCTCACCGAGTTGCCTCAACGCGCTGTCGATACTGATATCGACGACCTGCTGCCCTTCAACTTCGCCAAAGCAACAGCAGCCTGATCAGACCAGATACCGTTCCCGATTCGAAGGCCATCCGTCGAAAGCCCCCGCGTCAACGTGCAGCGAAAATAGCGCTTACCCCCAAACAGCACATGGCACCGTTTATGCGCACTTCTTGACGACCGCTAACACCTTTCGCCAGGGGAGCTTCGCTCATCTTGCCCGGAACTCAATGTGCCAGAGCAGCCGACTGTTGTCGATCGCGGCGGTCCTGGACGGTATGAGCCGGACCGATGCGGCGCGGATCGGCCGGACGGATCGCCAGACGCTACGCGACTGGGTGCATCGCTTCAACGCGGCCGGCCCCGATAGTCTTGTCGACCGGTGGGCACAAGCTCGGCTTCTCCCACATGAGTGAGCGGGCGCGTCATCCGGCCCCATGCCAGAGAGCACGGCGACCAAATGCCAGTCAGCTACACCACGTCAGTGGGCACGATCGAACGCCCCCGACACTCGCTCTCAGGGAATTCCTTCCGCAGGAAATATCGCCGGGATCCTCGTGGATAATTAGACAGGTGACCAAACGTCTCGTATCCGAGAGACTGATAGAATGCTGGCGCCTGAAACTCGAAAGTGTCTAGCCACACGCCGACACATCCGCTGCGAAGAGCCCAACGCTCTGCAGACCTTACTAGCCGCGCGCCGATTTTCCGACCCCGCAATTCCTTGGGTACAAATATCAATTCGATGTACACCCAGTCATAGTAGCCCCTTGCCCAAAGTCCACCCGTGGTTTGGCCGCTTCCGGGATCCTTGATGAGGACAGCAAAGGCCTTGGGGTCGTAAACAGCGCCCATGCTTTCGTTATAGATATCTAATTGGTCCAAGATGGCTTGCCGGTCCGAGTCGTCCGGCTGTTCTTTTATCTGGATCAATTTAGCCATTGTGATTGTTCCTTCGAAGACAGGGTGTTGCGTCTTGGCTGAGGCCCTGACGCGAGACTGCTAGTCTAGTAAATGGCAGGGCCCACCGAAAAACCGGCTCTGAAAATGATAAGTCCTCTTCTGCCGAACAACCTGACTGCTCGACGCACGACCGCCATGAATGACCACCCCTTAAACAAAGATTCCCTTCGGAACGAGCTTCGCCCTGGAATGGAAAAGCAGTTGTTGACGGGACCGACCCCCATTCACCTGCTGCCTGCGCAGACGCTATCGGCGCTCAACCTGACTCGACGCTTAGACGATTCCGCCAGGAGAACCGTCGCGAACGGCGAACGTCTTCGTTCCATCTTGACTGATCTCAACATCGTAGAACATGCGGTCGCGCACAGAATTGTCCCTGTCGAACGTGAGCACCCGCGGCTTGATCTCTGCGATCTGATGCTCGCTAATATATGCGGAGGAGCAAACGATTATCTCATCGCCGATCTGGCAGGTGCGAGCAGCGGCTCCGTTCAGCACACAGCAACCAGACCCCCTCTCACCGTAAATCACATACGTACTGATCCGCGCGCCAGTCGCTTTATTCCATATCTCAACGAACTCCAACGGAAGAATGCCTGCCTCGCTGCAATGATCCGGGTCCAGAGTTATTGAACCGTGGTAGTTCAAATCTGCTCCGGTTACGGTGATGCCGTGCAACTTGGCGGCGACGATTTTCCTCATTTGCAGGTCCTCCTTCAGCTATAGACCCACCACCCGACGGGCGACTGCAGCGTTTGGTCGAGGGCAGGAAGTGCCCGATATGTGAAGCCTCGGAACGATCGACGCAAACCTCGTGCCGATTTAGCTCATCAGCGTAGGACGGAATATTATGGTCCCATTCAGTCACTTAGTCTCGGCCAACCACAAAGTGGCCAACAAGCCTGTCGAGGTCCCGACAAAGCGGACACGAAGTGTCGGCACAATAGGTTGACATTGGAGGCCGGAAGCAAATACCGCCTGGGGAATGACTTCTCCGTAGGGGCGGCTCACGAAGGCATTGACGCGTCGGTTGCGCGACGGCTTGACAGGGCTATTCGGCTGTCAGGAAGTAATCGAGGGGGAAAGCACTAGTACACCTCGGCTGAAGTTACGACTCGTTGGGTTCCGGCAGCGCGCATTTGGTGATTGAACTAGGGTCGGGACCCATAAAAGGGGTTCCTCTGACGGCGGGATTGTGATTCACGGGTCTCTGAGGGGGACCACTCATGAATCGCG